>SKLK01000283.1 GCA_007123265.1 Kiritimatiellia bacterium | reverse complement strand
TAAGCCGCTCCGCTTCCACCGACGAGGGCGGCATGCCGATGAACGAGTGGCACAAGTTCCCGCGACGCAAGTTCTGTGTCAGGTGTTAGGCCAGTGCCGCGGCGCAAAGGGATATAACAGGTGACCAATTCACATCGCGGGCGATACTCGGGTAACCACTCTAATCCGCGCTCCAGCAGCCGTCGGGCCGAATGATTGTCACGCCCGATACTCGTCCAGGCAAAATCAGTCCCCGCCAGTACGTCGCGGTAGGCCCGCTGCCAAAGCTGGCGCTGTGGGCGGCTGTGCAGCGCGGCAGACACGCGCAGTCCGGATAGGTAGCGACTGCCGTCGGGCCAGGCCCAGGTCATGGCACAGGCGTGCAAGTCGCCCTCCGCCTCAACGACGTAGACCTGCAGTTGGCTGCAACCCGGTGGCGGCACGAGGTCGGTCAGCCCCCAAACCAGTTGCAGGGGGCCCGGCATCGGAACACGCGTCAGACGGAGGATGGCGGCGGTGTCGGCGGACGTGGCGGGCCGCCAAATCACGTGTCCACCTCCAACAGCGGCCGGGTATCGTTGCGATCGCCCAGCGGCATGCCGCTGCGGCCGACGGTGTCCTTTTGGTGCATCGCATTGATGACCCAATAGTTGAACGCCATACGCGCACCACGACGCAGGATGGGATGCCGCACGAAGCGCCGCGTAATACTGGACCAGCTATAGAAGCGTTTGCGCGCGTTAAGGCAGCCCTGTTCGACGACACGGCGGTCCATCCCTTTGGGTTCAAACGGGACCTCGTTGTAGCGGTAGTCGGCATCGAGCCACCAGGCATCATAGGTGAGGCGGCCTTCGCGCTGAAGCCGTGTGTAAAGGGGGGTGCCGGGGAACGGGGTGATGTGGTTGAATCCGGCGATAAACAGGCCTTCTTCGATAGCGAACGCGACGGTCTTCTCGAATACGTCAGGGGTATCGGAATCGTTGCCAAAGATGAACGTGCCATACACGCGTAGTCCCGCTTCGCGGAAACGAGCCAGGGTTTCCACGTGTCCGCCACAGCGCGTATTAAAGGGCTTTTGCATGGTCAGCAGCGCTTCGTCATCAAGGCTTTCGAGTCCGATCAGGACACCGAGGCAGCCACTCTCCCGCATGGCATCCAGCAGACCCGGCGTCCAGGCCGCAGTGCTGCTGGACTGACTGACCCAGCGGACACCACGTCCTTTCAGCGCGTGGCAAAGCTCAAGCGCCGCTGCCGGCGTGGCGGCGAAGTTGTCGTCGACAAAGAAGAGCATTCCGCGTCCCGTCCAAACCTCGTCGATCTCCTGCAAGATTTGATCGACCGGCGCATACCGGTGCGAGGCTTGGAACGCCGCCGTGATGGCGCAGAAGTCGCACGTAAACCGGCAACCCCGGGAGAACTCGACCAAGCCAATGGGCAGGTAGGGTTTGCCGGCAAAGATGCGGCGATCGGGGCGTACACGTCTTTCGGGGCGAACGGTGTTTTGATAGAGGCGTTGAAGCGATCCGGCCAAGAAATCCTCCAGCAGGCGGGGGAACGTTTCCTCCGCTTCACCGGCTACAACGGCATCAGCGTAGCGAAGCACCTCGTCGGGACACAAGGTGGCGTGGAATCCGCCCATGACCACGGGGATCCGCCGCCGCCGAAAGATACTGGCGATTTGGTAACAACGCCGGGCGGTGTAGGTTTCAATACTTAGGCAGACCAAGTCCACGTCCGCGGATTCGTCAATCGGCTCGAACCGATCGTCAATGAAGTGGATGTCGACGCGTTCACCGAGGGTTTCGCGGGCCAGGGCGGCGATTTGTGCCGCAGGCAGCGGCTGCATGCTCCAGGTTCGAATATAGTGCGTTTGACCCACACGCCGCCCCACGCAGGGGTGAATGATCAGCAGGCGGAGGGGGCGGCTCACGGGCAAATCCCCTCCCGAGCCAGCCCCCAATCGCAGGTATAAAACTTGTTCAGGTTGCGAGCGTAACGTCGATAGGTCAGATTCGTGATCAGGGCGAGCGGTAAGGCGACCGGGCTTTTGCGGATACGACGCCAGCAGCCTCGCGCGGAATAGGTGCGCTTCCATGCCGTCTCATTCCCACGTTCCAGGCGTTCAGGACTCATGTTGAGCGGTTGAAAAACGCAATGCTGGCCATCGTATTTCGACCAGTCCCGATGCAGAATGCGGCCCTCATCCGCTAACCGCTTGTAGAGGGGGGTGCCGGGAAACGGGGTGCTGATTGCGTAGCGGGGCAAGTCAATTCCCGCCGCAATCGCAAAATCCGCCGTGCGCTCGAAAACCTCCTCCGACTCGCCGTCGACGCCAAACACAAAGCAGCCCTGCAACGCGATACCTTTGCGGTGTAGCATCTCGACCATTTCGGCGAACTCTTCGGGACGGTTAAATCCCTTATGCATGCCGGTCAGCGCTTTGGGGTCCATACTTTCCAGTCCCATCAACAAGCCGGTACAACCACTGCGGGCACACGCGTCCAGCAATTCCGGATCAGCGGTGATGCGAGTGGTGGACAGACCAAACCATTTGACCCCCAGCGGGGTTAACGCGTGGAAAAGCTCCAAGGCATATGTGCGATTGGAGATCAGGTTCAGGTCCACAAAAATAATCCGCTTTTTGCCGACCCGGCGTATGTCTTCAACCACCCGCTCGACCGGTTTAAACCAAACCTGTCGCCCCCACGCCGCAGGCGACACGCAAAAGTCGCAGGCATGACGACAGCCGCGACTGGCTTCGAATACGGCGTCCGTCAGGTACTTGCGCCGCGGCAGCACGCGCCGGTCGGGAAACGGACTGATCAGGGTGAAGTCCGGTTGCTCGTCGTAGAGCGGTTGCAGGACCCCGTCGCGCCAGTCCCGCAGCAGTTGCGGCCACGTGATTTCAGCCAACCCCACCACGAGGCTGTCTGCATGCGGTTGGGCGTCCTCTGGAGCCAATGTGATGTGCGGTCCCCCAAGCACTACCGGGATCCCGCGACGACGGAACACGGCGGCCAGCGCGTAGGCGCGGGGCGCGTTACCGGTTATGACCGTCATGCCGACCAGGTCCGCCTCCAGCGTTTCGGGGTCGAAGGACTCGATCCCCTCATCAATACAGCGCAGTGCCACGGGAACATCGTCTGGGATCAGGGCGGCCAGGGTGGGGAAGGTCATTGGCATATACCGTAGACCCCGCCCGAAAATGCCGCCACGATGCCGGTACAGTGGGCCCTTGGGACTGATTAATACGAGTCGCGCGGATTTCATGCGGTTTGCTTGTCGATAGATGGGGCTTGGATGCGCACGCCCTGCGGACGGAGATCAAGCTGGCGTGCAGCACGGAAGAACATGCGCAGAAAGTCCAGGTACGAATCAGCTTCCAAGGCCCGCGGCAGCCGTGCGCGAATCAGGTGATGCAGTGCACGTAGATGATAGCTTGGCACACGCGGATACAGATGGTGTTCCAGATGATAATTTTCATGCAAAAAGAGCCATTCCATCCAGCGGGAGCAGTGGACGGTTCGACTCGAGCAATAGATGTCTTCCACATCCCCCATCGCGTGTGAGGCGACCCCGCGCAGATTCGACAGAATGTTCACAATCAGCAACGGATAAAGCCAAAAGGTCATCAACGTAGAAGGCGAGACGCTGCGCGCAAATAGGATAAACAGGAGCGCGATCAACAGGTATTCAGCGAGAATGATGCGGCGCGCATGGCCGCCGCCACTTTTCCATGCCAGCACCGGAATGAACAGGATATAGATCAGCGAACCGATGAGCAGTTGCGCAAAATAGGCGGCCCATACCAAACCGGGCTTGTTGAGGTGCTGGCGGTATGTGCCATAATCAAGCTTGCGTCCCAGATCGTAGTGGTGATCGTTGTGCGTCGTCTGGTACGCGGTAGCGGACAGTAACAAAGGAAGGCCGACAAGAAACGAAAGCAAATGATTGCGACGCGGATCGCTGGCCAACAGGCCGTGCAGGCCCTCGTGCAGAAAGATGCCCAACGTGTTCATGGCCAGGCCCATCAGCAGAATCCCGGGGAGTACAAGCCAGTGATCCGCAAGCGCGGCAATCAGGGCCCCGACCAGATAAAGCGTGATGAATGTCGCAAATTCGCGCCAGCGTTGGCTGGCGTTTAATTGATGCAGCGCCTGAATCTCCGCTTCGATGCCCGTCTCAATTTCAGCTCCGGCCCGACGCTGTTGGGCCCGGATAAAATTGTCATCCGCGATGCGCGGAGCCTTCACGCACGCGCCTTCTTGCCGGACGTAAGCAGGATGCCGGTGAACAACACCAGCAGCGCCACCACGCCAAACGCATTGCGGGCGAAAGACACCTCATACTGTTCCGCCAGCGTGGAGAAGACGACGATACGATTAATCAGGCGGACACCGAACAACACCAGAACGCAGGGCAGCAGCGGTCGATAATGGACGGGTTTCCAGCTCAGCAGCGCCAGCCCGATACCAAAGGCAAGCACGTACGCGCTGGCAAATTTGATCGCCAATAACATATCGCCATCCAGTGCCGGCGCGACACCCATGACAAGCTCGATTACGCGGGCCAAGGTAGCAGGCGGAAACAGCAAGCCGGCTATGGCCAGCAGCAAATGGTAGACAGCCGCAATACCGGTCAGAATACGAAATAGCATTTTAGGCTCCGGTTGAATAGTGGACGTGGACGTGGCGACCACAGCCGACGGCGAATCGAGCGAGCCTGCATGGGTCGTGTTCATAAGATAAAGATGCCGCAATCGCTGAAGACGGTCAAGCCCGGCGGAGTCTTCAGCAGCAATTCGCATTATGGCCTTCCCGGCTCGCTCGGTGAGCCGAATTCCTTCCAGCGTCACGGCTCGACAGAGTCTCGCCCTCCCCAGTGCACCCCCAAAACCCGGGAGGGCGAGCGTCCTCGCGAGCCGCGAAATTTAACCAGAGACCAAAATGCGAATTGCGAATTGCTGGCCCCCGCAGGCAGGATCTTGACGGGATATTGAAGTGCGGGCAGGATTGCATGCGATAAGATTTGCCGGATTGACCCGATGGTGTTGTGCAGGTGGTGGATACGTCTTTAAACAATAATGGGAGATTATGTAGGGACAGAGAAACGGTGTCGAACTGATGCGCCTTCGGTTGCTCTGATAGTTTCCCGCCAAGCCGCCAAGATATTCTGTTGTTGCAGGTCTTTACCCTCTGCTATTGCGCCCGCCCCGCTGCCACTTGATTGCCGTCGACCGTGCATGGAAGCTTGCGCAAGCGGCTCGCCAATGATGATATGGTGCTCAAAGCGGACGGGCTGAAGGCACGCCGGGTACGTCGGTCGACGACGACGACCGCTTAACTCGGGCGGATTGCGGAAGGATCAGAATGAATCAATTGCGAATCGCGTGGGCTGGTATAATGCTGGGTATAGCGGTGTGGAGCCAGGCAGCGGATACGGGGATCATTCACGGCCAACGGCTCAATATCGCATTGGAATTGCCGACTACGGAAAAGGCAATTGCCGCGAGTGCTGCGGAAGCTGCCGCCGCCCGGCATATCGCCGAAATCCTGGGGGCCGATGCCCCATCAGACGACCACCCTGCCGCCGCTTATTGGCGTGATTATCGCTCGGTGCTTGCCCGCTATCCGGAGGTTTCCGTTGCGAAGCCAGTCTTTGTCCCCGATATGACGGGGCAACCCCGCATTGCGCGTTGGTTGGTGGGGCTGCGGATGGACGACGCCATCGGCGGCTTCTTGGCCATCGATCCTGAATCCGGGGCGCTATTGAGTCGACTCATGTTTACGCCGGAACTCAAGCCCCTCTTTCGTGTGCCGATCAAGGTCTGGACCGCTGCGCCGGATGTGAATTCAATTGTGGAGCTGGCGGAATTGGTGCCGCCGTTGACACAGTTTACAACCGGCATCCCGATTGATCCCACCGCCACCAACGTGCATATCATCGATTACGTGCTCGACCTGCCCAAGAAGACACAGGAAGAGCGAAGGGAAACAGTTGAAGCCTTCAATCAGGGGATGGGTCGTGAAGCGGGTGTGACACTGCGGCACACGCTCGGTCGGCGCACCGCCACATCCAAGTGCTTGGCGGTAGCCGCCAGCTATGTGGCCGACTGGTGGTTGGTAGTCAGTGGGGAGTCATTGTTGCCCTACCGGAACGCTGTAGGTGGTCAGCAGGAGTACGGTATCAATCCGCGGCATTTGGAGAGCCTTTACTATAAACGAAGCCGGCAGGAGGCGGGGCTTTTGGGGCGGGGCCTGTTGCGGCTAGGGAATCGGCTCGGCACGCACGTCTATGCGCGTGGACCCTTTAAGCAAGTGGGCAGGGATCGGGTCACCGGTGAAGGCATCCCGTATTCGCCCCGCGGCTATGCCCGTATTCTCAGCGAGACCACGGCCGGCACCGTGCCGGATCCGTTGGTGCCTGGGCTGGTCTCGTATACGCACGCAAATAACCCCTTTGCCATGGATGAGCCGCCGCTGCTGATGGTATTGGACCGTAATTTTATGGCCCGTCGGACGCGGCGACAGGATGAACGACGATTTACGCGACCGCAGGCACCGTTTCAGATCGTCGACTGGCGCGCATCGCGCCTAAGTCCGGCCGAAATGGAAGAGCGCCTGATGGATGCACTGAATACCTGGGGGCCCCTCTACGCCCAACACATGCAACGCGACCGCAGAGGAAATCCGCAACGAGGCATGCGGGCCAAAGGCGTTCATGCCTGCGTCATCGTTGGGCATGTCGAGATCGACGGCCGCATGCATTTCATTTACCGCGAAACATTTGGCGAAGCGTCACATCGCTATTTGGAGGATAGCTTCCTGGGGCCATCGTATCGCGCATTCCCGATTGAATTCTTTTATCAGGCCATTGCCTTCCCGCACACACTTCAACCCACACTCGTTGACGTAACACTCAATAGCGAAGGCGAGCGAACGGGTCGGCTGGAAATTCGCACCAATCGTGGCCGCACCCTGATTGATCCTGATCACATCGAAGTAATTGCCAGTAACCAGCCCTTAGCCGTAGCCCTGAAGCGGGAGGGTCCGGGACGCTACCGTTTTCAAATTCCGGCTACGCCGGATACCGCTGGGCAGCCCATCGAATTCCAGGTTCGTAAACGCTACTTTGCATCTGGAAACGGGCAGCAGCTCTTCTCCGCCACGTTGGCCGCCTTGCCTTAGGTCGCCGACAAGAGTCAGGCAAATGGTCTCGCGCAGATCTGCCACGCCGCGAGAATATCTTGAAGAGCCCGGATGCATGTGCAACCAAACTGTAGCCGCGCACGCTGGGCGCGGAATGAAAAGTATAGCGATTGCTTGGGGCTGAAACCGCAGGGACAGAGAAGCTCTCTGGCGGGCAAACGATTGGATTCGGATAGGACTTGACCACGCAAACTGTTTTGCAAGGATGACCGTATGAAAATATTGGTGATTGGCGCTCATGGCAAGATAGCTCAACGACTCCACCCTCTATTGATTGCTCAGGGCCATCAAGGCCATGGAGAGCGCCAAGCGAAAAGGTATTGCCCGCTACATCATGATCAGTGCCATGAACACACGTACGCCGCGTGGGGACGATGTGTTTCAGGCCTACCTGCAGGCTAAGGCGGAAGCAGACGACGTGCTCATGCAGAGTGGCCTAGCCTACACCATTGTGCGCCCCGGTCGGTTGCTTGATGATCCCGGCACGGGTCACGTGGCCATCGGCGCGTCGCTGCCAAAGGGTGAAATTCCGCGTGACGATGTGGCCCGGGTCATCGCAGAAGTGATTGCCCGCCCGGCGACCGCCGGACGGGCTTTCGACCTGACGACGGGCGCAATGCCGATCGCGCACGCCCTCGACCTATTAACCGCCGGGAAATAGTCGAAAGCCGCACTGTGACTGGCTACAGCCCGCAGAAGTTGCCTTCGCTTCTGCATCTTCCGCGTATTCTGCGGTTTGCCTGCCTGATCTTTGAGCGGCGTTTGGCGCTTATGGTGTGCGTTGGCCAAAAGGGTCGCGTGGATCACGCGCCAGTCACGACCGATCGCGGTGTTGCGCGGGCCGGTGCGGACATGAGTCCAGCCCCGTCCCGCGCGCCTTGCGCTCGGCCCCGCCTGACCCGCTTCCACGCGAGAAGCGCTATGCGCTTCGACCCTTTTGCCCACCGCGTAGCAGCCCTTCGGGCGAATGCACACGATGGCTCCCGACCACCGACCACCGACTTCCGACTACGGACGACCTCTCTCTAACGCTGTATTGCATCCAATGTCCACTTCGCCAAGCCAAACGTATCCTCCTTTTCCATTGAGCGGATCATGCTTGGCGGGTACCATCCGTTATATGAGAACAAGCGCACGCTGGTCCGGCATAGGGCTCGCCGCGATCGTGGCCATCGGGCTGATCGGGCGTGTCGCTTATGCATCTTCGATCTGGTATGTGGCGCCACAGGTTGACCCGGCCGAGGACGGCTCGATTGAACACCCCTTCAGTACCTTGGCCGCGGCGATTGACGTGGCGTCGAGTGGCGACGGCATCGCCGATGTATGGGAGCATAGGTATGCGGACAACTTGGAAACCCTGGGCTCGGACCTGCCGGATGAATACGGATTAACCCATCTTGATGAGTACCTGTATGGAACGAATCCGCTAATTCCGGACACCAGCGGCGATGGCTTCCCTGATCGATGGCTTATTCATGTCGGGCTTGACCCATTGCTGTACCAGTATGATTTCGATCATGACGGCGATGGCTACACGTTGCGCGAGGAATTCGTGGCTGGAACAGATCCGCTGGATCCCAATTCCTATTTCGTTTTGGGGGGACATCTGGCCTGGTGACCCGCCGGTGTTGAGCTGGTTTGCGCTGAAACAGCGAGTCTACATACTTGAAAGCCTGACCCATATCGATGCGGGGAACTGGGTGCCCGTCGCCGTTGTCATCGGCCAGAACGACGTCGTAACCGTCACCAATGTCCCCGCAGCAAACACCCGCGCCTTTCGTTTGAAGGTGCAAATGCTGGAGCCGTAAATGCCTATCCTGCGCAAATCACATCATGGTCCCGTCATCCCGTTGCCTGCACTCGCAGCGAACGCCCACCTGACCGGGAAGGTCCGTCACGCGCCGGGCGGAGGTAGCCACTCCTCAGAGCAGGAAGCCTGCCCCCGGTTTGGCCACCCGCGTAAAGGACAGTATGACGGATATTCCCGGATTGGGGGCACCGCTGGCGCTTCCCGTTGTGGCCGAGGATCAGTCTCAGTTTTACCGTGTCACTGTGCGTCTCGCGCCGTAAAACAGGGGGGGTGTATACACGCCGTTCGGGGTTCATCGCCACAACCATGGTGCATACCTTCAGCATCGGCGCCTCAATGACCTGGGATCCGCTCATCATCGAGTTGCTAGCCCGCATTTCTCACCAACTATCGCTGCTCTTATCGCATGTTCTTTCGCCCCCACGACCTTGTGTCGTGGGAACGTGAGGCTGCGTTCTACATGCTGCACAACCCGCACGGAATGAGCCAGGCAAGAGCAAGCAAGGTATTCCTTCCTCAACTTGCTCAAAACGAGCTCTCTTTATTGCTCCAGACTGGTGCGCACTCAGCGTTCGCCTCCCACGACACAAGGTCGTGGGGCGGCTCAGTGAGAAATGCGGGCTAGGGAAGGGCAGGACCTGCGAACGTGATACTCGCTACAATCGAAATGCCAGCGTTCACACTTGCTCCCGGCGGATCTGCGAGCTTCAGTTTCCAGGTCGGCGAGGTGCCGGAGGCGGCATTTTCGGTGATGTCCTTTGGCGTGGATGGTCCCGTGATCACTTGGGAAACAACGAATATCGGCCAAACCCAACAGCTAGAGCGTTCGGATCAGATAGTGAATCCCACCTGGATACCGGTTGATGATCCTGTTAGCGCAGAGGGAACCAATACCGTGATCGATACCAGCGGTCCACTCCCCCCGACCGGCATGTATCGCATTCGTTTAGTTGAATAGCGGCT
>SKLK01000085.1 GCA_007123265.1 Kiritimatiellia bacterium | reverse complement strand
TGTACCGTTTTTCCAATCGTTGGAAACTTTTTTGCGGCGTTTTCCAATCGTTGGAAAAATCGTGTTGAGGCCAGGGTCTTTTCTTTTGACCTCACAACCTCCTCTTAATTGAGCGTAGCGCGTATGTGTTATCTGCTGCCATAGCCTCGGTAAAGCCGGGCAGGGTCGGATGGGTTTCGCGCTCTTCGTCGTAGATTCGCAACACTGCATTTCGGAGCAGGATGAGCGCGCCCACGATATTCGGGTTGCGGCTTCTGGTTTTGTCTTCGAACCAGCACGCATCCTTTCGCCAGTGGTTTCTATTCTCGACTCCGCCCCAATGCCCGCGCACCGCTTTCAGCCATTGCGCTGGCGTGCGCTCATCGCGTGGCAGGCTGCTCAGGTAGTATCGCCGCACCGGTTCGCCCAGATCGGCCTTGGTGCCCCTGTAGCTTTCTGTGACCACCAACGTGCGCGCATAAGGGAAGTCTGCGGACATAGGCTCCACGTCCAAGAGGAGGATACGGCGCTGCTCTACGCGTCCATGCCCACATTCGGATTGGTCAAAAAGGGGGTGGCCTTGGCTGCAGCCTTTTGCGCGTAGCCATGCAGATTCGGTTGGTTCCCTTTGATCTGCACCAGGTAATCGCCGCCCTCTTCAACGACTTTGCGTACCGTTTCCCGCTGCATATGCAACGCGTCGGCTGTGACGAGCTTTCCGTCCAGACGACCGCTTTGTTGAACCAACCCCTCGCCGACCTTCATCTCGCATAAATCCCCTTCGCCCTCTTTCTGGCTCATCAAGGCCATCGAGACGGGTACGCCGGTCTCATGATCCACCAAGCTGAGTATGCCGATCGTGTCCCGAATCATCTTCCCGTCCATGGCCAGACACCCCGGTAGGCTCCCGCTATGCTCACTCAACCATTTGCTCAACACTTTTGCAAACGCATCGGTGTCCAGCGTGGCCAGCAGTCGGTAATACACGCTATAACAAGGCACTTTATAAAAGCGGGTCCCTCGTTTCCGGGGCAAGCCGATGAGGGCGCGCTGCTTGGGCTTGAGTCGTTGACCAAAGCGGTGAATCGCGCTGAGATCGCGGCAACCGCTCAGCAGCGCCATGGCAATAATCCCCAAAATGCTGCCGATTCGAAACGAGCTGTTTTTCGAGCGCGGATCGGGCACCTGTTGAAGCGCCTCCATCAACGAACGACTTTGTACGGCACTTACAGGAAGCACCCCATGCGCATTGCTGCACCCTCCGGCCTGTTGCGGCTGGGGCAGGTCCGCCGCACACAACACCTCGCATGCATCCGATTGCAGTGCTTTCAGCCACAGCTTCTTGGGGCGGTCGTGACGGACATAGAAGTCGGCCCGGTGACGACTGTATCCCTTGCTTATGCCTGCGGCGAGCCAGCCCGCGGCCTTGTAACAGGTACCGTGAAAGGACTCGATATCCGTAAAGGTTTCCGCAAGCACTGGGCGATAGCCAAACGTGCGCTCCCACTGCGACGGCAGATCGCGAACCGCCGCCCCTAAAACACGGGATGCCAAATTCGGATGTTCCCCCTTCTGCCCGAGCAGTAGGAATCGCCGATTCTGTACAACCAGTTTCAAGCGCTCGGCGCGCAAGGTCGGGTTCCAGCCGATCCAGTCGTCCCGATCCCGAAGCCGGTAACTGGCCGGGCCCCAGGCCAGCAGGCCAACCCATTCCCCGTCCAGCAGGGCGATCTGACGAAGAAAATCCCCGGTCGGTTTCGCTTCGCCAATATAGTGCTTGTCCTTCAGTAACGCATCAAAGTGAGCCTGATCACAGGGCTCAACTACTTTGATTTCCAGTTGATTACGGTGGCCGCCTTTTGTGCGAACACCCCGACGTGATGTGTGATTGATAGTTTTCATCCCAGCTTAATGTGAGGGAAATCTACCAATTTGTCTAGTGCAAAAACAACCGCCGACAAATCAGGCAGTTACATAAGATAATGAAAAGACCCTGCGGGAAAACATATGAAGACACTTCGCCGCTTGAATCTTTCGACGCTCTTTGCCTTAATTCTCGGGTTTCCGCTCGCTTGGCTCGCCTTCTCACAACAGACGTCCAAGACCGAATCGCCCATAGATGTTGACGCATATCAGGAGTTGATGGCGTATGAGGTGATGGACTTCGACGACCTGCAAGCGTTCATTCGGGATGAACGCTATCAATATGAAATCATGACGCCACCGGCGGAGGATTTTATCCTGCGTCAACCAATGTATCAGGTGACTCCCTTTTCTTGGGACCACTTTCCGAAAGACCTGCCGGAACTTCTTGGCGACCGATACGAATACGAATACAGCGTGCCGGTCTATCGCTTGCGGGCGGTTGAGGATCGCGACTCCCGCGAACTGCATTTCCATGCGAACGACGGCGAACGGGTGTTTTCTGTCCCCGCGCCTCGTGATTACGATCCGTTCGACTTGCTCAAGTCGCGATATCCGGGTTTGTACTCCGGGAGGTATTCCACGTCGGAAGTGAAGGAATTTAAGTCCGCATATGATCCGGCCAGGGTGGAGTTAATTGTTACGCTGATCCCGACGGAGCACG
>SKLK01000223.1 GCA_007123265.1 Kiritimatiellia bacterium | reverse complement strand
CGATAAGAAAAGAGGGGAGAAACTCTAATCCAGGTTAATCCGATGCAGAAATGGGAATTAACATAAGCCGGGACTTCGATTACGATTTCGCCTCGGGTGTCCCAATGTGGAACTCAGGAGCAGCACCCCCCACTTTCTGCTGCGATGCTGAACCCGTTCACTCACTTACCCACACGTCTTGCGTCTGCTCGCGAAAGAGTCGCCAGGAACGCTCTTCCGTTTCGTCGACTTCAATCCGCAGCGGTGCGTCTGTAACCGGGTGCGTCAATTCGACGGAGCGGGCGTGAAGTAGCAGGCGATGGACGCCGAACTGCTGTCGAAAGAATCGATTGTGTTCCCCTCGCCCGTACGTGGTATCGCCGATGATCGGGTGGCCCAGGTGCTTGAGGTGACGACGAATTTGGTGGCGGCGCCCGGTTTCCGGTTCGATTTCCAGCAAGGAATACTGGGCGGCACGACCTTCGACCACAGCATCCAGTCGAAGTGTCTCCAACCGGCGAAATCGGGTGCGGCTCGGGCGGGCGATGCCGGTTTCCGCATCGACGACCGGATGATCAATGATTCCTTCCGGCGCAGGGAATCCGCGGACGACGGCGCGGTACCGCTTATGGATCGTGCGCTCTTCGAATGCCCGGCACAACCGGGACGCCACCTCTGAACGCAGGGCAAACAGCAACACCCCGGACGTGGCTCGATCCAAGCGATGCACGGGATAGACGGACCGGTTGATTTGGTCACGCAGGATTTGCAACGCCGCCAGCGTGTCCCCGGCGATACGCGTCCGATGCACGAGCAAGGCATCCGGTTTGTTAATTGCAACCAGATGATCGTCTCGATATAGAATATCCAGTAGCGCCATGCGCTCCTTTCACCCCGCGCGCAAGGCGCTATAGTTACTCAGCGACTTCGAGTCGATAAAATGCCCGCTCCAAGCCCGAACTGGTGCCATCGACATAGTTGAGCCGGTTGGCACCAGACGGTGCGACGATAGGCGTTGTCGTGATCCGTACCCAGTCATCGTCCAGTTCCGCCGCCCGCCAAATGTGGTAGGCGCGGCCCGGCACCACCAGCCAATCCAAGCGGAACGGTTCAAGGGCCAATCCCGGGGCCAGTCCAATGGCCAACCTGCGAGCGGGATCCAGCCGCTCATAAAAGCCGATACCCTCGTTATCACGTATGGCCTCCACCGGGATCTGCAGGAATTCATCCGGATCAATATTCTCGTCACCATTGCCTAAAGGCCCTTGCGAAGTGAGCGAATTAAGATCATCGGTCCCATACGCAGCCGAAGCGATGTAGACATACTCCGGTATGTCGCCAAAGGCCTCGATCAAATCGATCACCCCTTCGATATGCTCACCCGCCGTGCCGGACCGAAAGGCTTGTGCGCTCGCAGGAGCATCAAACCAGCCAATGAAGTCTGACGCCGTACTTTCCGCACCCAGATAAGGTTTGCCGGCAGGATGCGCGGTAAATCCCTTCTTCTGCCAGGGGGCACGGCGCATAGCCGTCGGCAACAGTTCGTCGGTGATAAAGATGAAGTGATCACTATTGCCTTCCGCCGGCGTCCAGGTGGCCACGTAGAGTTCTGTTCCCCGGATGGCGGCATAGATCCGCATCGCCGGATGTGACAACCGATACTGTGAAGAATCCGGAATGCCATCCAACAAGAAGGTGGGCCAAGCGGCTGGTGTGGTCACTTCCGCCGCCACGGAAGCCGATGAGGAACCGGTGACGTTGACGGCTTGGGCTTGATAGCTGTACGTGCTTTCCGGCTCCAAGCCCCCGTCAGCGAACGTCGTTTGCTCTAGATCATCGCGCACGGTATGGCCGTCACGGAGTACCACGTAGCGATAGGCATGAGCCACCGGGCTCCATGTCACTTGGGCGGCCGTCGGGCTCAGCGCAGTTACCTGAAGATCAACAGGCGTCGACGGCGTGGGCGGCGTGGCGGCGGTGGTGACGGGTAGCGGCGCGGAGGGCGACGACGCACCCGAGCGATTGATGGCCACGACCTCGTACGTGACGGATGTATCCGCCACCCGGTCGTCATCCACAAAGCTGGTCTGGTCCGTCATACCGATTTCGGCTCCATTACGCAGGATTTGATACTCGATGGCGCGGGGTGCGGGCGCCCACTTCAGCGTGACGGAAACGGAGGTGACGCGTTCGGCCACCAACCCTGATGGTGCGGGAGGAATGCCATCGGCACCTTGCGATACCTGATCAAAGATGATGCCATCCGGATCAATGGCCCGGGCGACGCGGCTCGTCTCGGTCAGGGTTACAAGGTAGGCGTGATGACGTTTTTCCGCCACTTGCAAATCATGGCGTCCTTCCGTCTGTTTTACCGTACGTGTTTCGACCCCCCACGCGCCGTCGCCCAGAAAGACAATGCCATCCGGATGAATCTCGCCACCCAACAACGGCGGCGTGCGTTTGAACGTATGGTCATGGTGTTCAAAGGCCATGTGCACACCGGCATCCTCAAACAGAGGCAGCCACAAATCACGAATTTTCACATTCAACGCGTCTTGGCTGGACCGGTGCGAGGGGTACGCGGGCACATGGTAGACGGG
>SKLK01000125.1 GCA_007123265.1 Kiritimatiellia bacterium | reverse complement strand
TTGATCAAGGTCACCGTCAACTTTGATGATCCGGCCAGTTATCACCTGTATTACGGGGACCAAAGCGGAGCGCCGGGATCCGCGATGACCTTTTTCGTCTGGGAAGGTGGTCGTGCGGGTCGGGTCGGTGCGCCACAAGCCGTGATGACGCAATTTTCCGTGCCGCCGGGAAGCCTGCCCTATTGGGTGGCCCGGTTCGAGGAACAGCGGGTCCCGCATCAACCGTTGACCGAACGCTGGGGCGACTCGGTTCTGGCTTTCAGTGATCCTGATGACATGCCGCTGGAGTTGGTGGAAACTACCCCAGCCGCCGCATTTGTCCCTGCGACTGGGCCGGTACCGCCGGATTATGCTATCCGCGGCTTCTTCGGGGTGACCCTTGCCAGTGCGGACGCGGAGCGCACCGGAGCCCTGCTCGCCAATATCATGGGCCTGTCCCCGCTGGTCGATACCGACGGCGACCGCATCCGTTATCAGGGCCGGGCGGCGGGCGCGGCCGTCGTGGATGTGCTGCAATTGGGCGGAACCCCACGGGGCTACAACGGCACGGGCACGATTCATCATGTTGCTTTTCGCGTCCCGGACGACGACACCCAAAAAGGCTGGCAATCGTTGCTGCAAGAGCGCGGATTCGGCGTGTCGCCGGTGATGGATCGCTGCTATTTTCATTCCATTTATTTCCGCGAGCCGGGCGGGATTCTGTTCGAATTTGCGACGGACGGCCCCGGTTTCACCACCGACGAATCCCTTGAGGCGTTGGGCGCCCGCCTACAACTTCCCCCATGGATGGAAGAGAATCGGGCGCAAATCGAGACGAGTTTAGCCCCCTTAAGGTGGCCCACACACGGGTCGGATAATCCTCCGACATAATGTCTGGACCGTATCCCGCCAGCGGTATATCCTTGGCCCTGACGATCGGCACTTGTTACATACTCTAAACGGGGTGACACGCGCATGGCACAGGCAGAGTTGGATGTATACACAGAAGTAGTGGACGGGATCACGGTCTTGTCGCTCGTTGGTCCAGTTGACTCCGCGACATTTGATGATCTGAAGGCGGCCCTGCACCCTTTGAACCGTGGCGAAGCGAGCCGGTGCCTGGTCGATTGTACGCGGCTCACCTATATCAACAGCAAAGGCATTGGTTTGCTGGCGAATCTGCATCGGCAATCCATGATTCAAATGGGCTACGTCGCCTTCTGCGGCTTGACCCCGCGGATCATGAAGACCATGGAATTGTTGGGGTTGGGAAAACGGCTCCACATTTTTGAGAACCGCGAAACCGCGCTGGCTTCGTTTCCCGACCTTCACTCTTCCTCATCCGGGGAGTCATGATCGGACCTTCGTATCGCTATCCGCCCCACCCCGCTTAATGCATGGCCCGTCTTTCGTCCCAACCTGAAACCGGTCAGCGGCCGGAACATTTTGCCAAGGTGTCGGGTAGTCCGGGTGCCGCTCCCCGCATGACCGGTCTGCTACGTCTGTTGGCTCCCTTGTTCCTGTTGTGCTTTGTGGCCGGCTATCTGGCCCGGGCCGCATGGCACTGGCCACCGATGCAGGCTCCGGTGATCGGCGCGGCGTTTCTCTTCATGGCCGGTGTGCTGGCGGTGATGGTAACCCGTGGGCGGGAGCGATTGGAGTCCTTCCTCAAGGGTGCGCGGGGTGAGGAGTGGGTGGCGCGGACCTTGGCCTTCCTGCCCGCCACCTATCGCGTCTATCACGGCCTGCGCATGCCGCCGTCCGGGATGCGCAAAGGCACCGATTACGATCATGTCGTGATCGGCCCGACGGGATTGTTCCTGATCGAGACCAAGAACTGGAGCGGGCGGATTAGCATTCGGGATGGTATGATCCTGTACAATGGGGAAATCCCGGACCGCCCGCCACTGGAACAGGTTAAAACGGCGGCGCAGGCGCTGCGGCGGGAATTGCGTGAGGTGGTGCATCGCGGCATTGAGGTGCAGCCGGTGCTTTGCTTTGCCGAAGGGTATCTGCCTGATGGACAGACCGGGGCCGCCGGCGTATTAATTTGTACCAGCCACACACTCGTGGATGCCTTGCTTGATCCGACCGACACGCCGGTCTCGCGGGGCATCCTTGATCAAGTGGCACATCATTTAGAGCAGCAACTAGTCGCGCAAGGATAGTCCAACCGGCTCCACTTGCGTACCGGAAAAGAAAGGAGTGAGCTATGCCCTCGGCATTGATCCCCCTCGCAGACGGGGTAGAAGAAATGGAGGCCGTCATCCTGATTGATGTATTGCGCCGGGCCGAATGGAACGTGGTATCGGTGGGCCTGCAGGACCGTCCCGTAACCGCGTCACGTGGCGTGCGGCTGCTCCCGGACAAGCTATGGTCCGAGGTGGATCCTGAGGGCTTTGATTGGTTGATTTTGCCGGGCGGCTTGCCCGGCACGCAAAAACTGATCGCGGATGGGCGTGTGATTCATGCGCTTCAGGTCCACGCGCGCGCCGGCAAACGGATTGGCGCCATCTGTGCGGCGCCCACGGTCCTGCACGCCGCAGGACTTCTGGCCGGGAAGACGGTGACCTCCCACCCGAGCGTCGCTGCGCGTTTGGGGGACGCCCGGCGCACCGATCAACGGGTCGTGATTGACGGATCGCTGGTCACCAGCCAGGGGCCCGGCACCGGTTTCGAGTTCGCGTTGAAACTGGTCGAACTTGAACAGGGCCCGGACAAGGCCAACGCGCTGGCCGCGGCGATGGTTTGCGCCCCTGCCCCGACCTGAGGGGGAAGCGGACATGAGGCGTTTCGGCATCCTTATTTCGGGGCGTGGCTCCAATATGCAGGCGCTGTTGCAGGCGCATGCAGCGGGGACGCTTCCGGCCCAGCCCGCTGTGGTGATTCATAACCGCGCGGACGCGGGCGGCGCAGTCCTTGCCCGCGATTACGGGGTGCCGACCGAATGGGTTGCCTGGCAGGATCCGGCGGTCGCCGAGGCGCGGGTGATCGAATTGGGACGACAGTACAATGTGGATTTTTTGGTGTTGGCCGGATTCATGCGCGTGGTTCGGGCGCCGCTGATTCAGGCGTTTCCCCGGCGCATGATTAATATTCACCCCTCCCTGCTACCGGCCTTCCCGGGCTTGCACGCGCAGCGTCAAGCGCTGGAATACGGGGCCAAGGTGACCGGTTGCACCACCCACTTCGTCGACGAAGGCGTGGATACCGGCCCCATCATCATGCAGCGCACCCTGCCGATCAAACCGGATGACACCGAAGCCAGCTTATCCGAGCGCTTGCTTGCCGAGGAGCATCGCTTGCTGGTCGATACCGTCACCTGCATGGCGCAGGACCGCCTACACGTGGACGGACGGATTGTGCATGTGCGCGCGGCCGCGGAGTAGCGTCTCTTCATTTGCGTTATAGCCGTCGATATCCGCTTACGGGAGACCGGAACCCGGGGCCTGCGGATTGGCAAAGTATTTCATAAATGGATTAATCCGCTTTTCCTCCGCCAATACCGTGTCCGGACCGTGGCCGCAAAAGATACGCGTGTCATCCGGCAAGGTGACCAACCGGCGCAAGGACTGGGTCAACACGCGGCTATCCCCGCCCGGCAAATCGGTGCGCCCGACAGTGCCCTGAAAGATTACATCACCGGAAAACAGCAGGGCTTGGTCTGGAAAATGAAAGGCCACGTGTCCCGGCGAATGGCCCGGCACTTCCAACACGTGATAGCGCAGGCCGATATCCTCCCATGTCTGCCCCTCGGCTATGGATCGGTCGATTTGTGGTGGCGCTTCGGGAACGTCATACAAAGGCGGCATCGCGTTTCGCTCACTGAACGCCCATGCCGCATCCACCGGATGCATCGCCACCGGGGCGGGGAATGCGCGGTGCACCGCTGCCAATGCGGAGACATGGTCCACGTGGCCATGGGTGATTAGGTAGGCCGCCACTCGCCATTGCCGTGTGCGCAAGGCATCGATAATTCGATCGGCCTCGTCTCCGGGATCAATGACCAATGCGTCCCCGGCCTTGTTCGCCATCAAAAAGCAATTCGACCCGAACGCCCCTACGGTTAGTGTTTCGACTTCCATAAAACGGTTTCCTTTTATCACATACAAACGTCAGAAGATCATCGGCACAATGCGTTTGGTGCGCCGACAATACGCCTCGTACGACGAGCCAAATCGCTGCCGCAACGCGCGTTCCTCAAAATACATCTTCAACAGCAACGCGCAAAACAGGATCAAAGCCACCCAAAGCCGTTCCAGCGAATACTCCGCATACAACCAGCTCAGCGCAAAGATCAGCAACGTCGCGTACATCGGATGACGAATCCGCTTGTAGATGCCTTTTGTGATCAACCGGGCGCGCGGGTGCAGCTCCGGCGACGCCTGCCACGGGGTGCCGCTCATTCGCCACAGGGCGGCCCAACCGAGCAACAGGCCACCAATCTGCAACAGGAATAGAGGCATCGTCGGCGCCAGAATCGGTCCGGTCAACACCAGATAGAGCAGCGCCCCGAACTGAAGTGCGAGGAGCGTATAGACATAGAGTTTCGTGAAGACACGCTTCATTCATGCGCCCTTAGTAGTTCTTCCAAAGCCGCTTCGTCGATAATGGGAACGCCCAACTTCACGGCCTTGTCATATTTAGATCCTGCCTTCTCGCCTGCGACGACATAATCCGTCTTTTTTGAAACGCTGGAGGTGACCTGCCCACCCAACGCGCGAATACGGGCCGTGGCCTCGTCGCGGGTCATATGTTGCAGCGCACCGGTCAAGACCAGCGTCTGTCCGGATAACGGCCCTTCCGCCGGTGCCGCATCGGCCCGGCGCGTCAAATTGACGCCGGCCGCCCGCAACGCGTCCACCACGGAACGATTGCGGGCATCGGCAAAAAACGCGAGGATACTGCCCGCCACCACCGGCCCGATATCGTCAATCGCCTCTAACGTTTCCTGATCCGCCGTCACCAGCTCGTCGATGGATGCAAAGCGCGCCTCCAGCGCTTGCGCCGACCGCGCGCCAACGTGGCGAATACCGAGCGCAAAGATGATTCGCCACAAATCGCGCGACTTGCTGGCGGCAATGCTGTTCAACACATTCTGAGCCGATTTCCCGCCCATCCGATCGAGTCCCGCCAGATCGTCCAGGGTCAACCGATACACATCGGCTGGTTGCCGCACCAGCTCGCGGGCGACGAGTTGATCGACGAGGACATCCCCCAAGCCCTCGATATCCATCGCGCCACGCGACGCGAAGTGGCGCAACCACTGCTTTAATTGCGCGGGACAGTGCAGGTTTTCGCAACGCAAGGCCACTTCCCCTTCTCGTCGCGTCACCGCGTGCCCGCATTCCGGACACTGATCGGGCATAGCAAATGGCTGTTCGTCACCGGTCCGTGCCTCCTTATTCACGCCCACCACGGCAGGGATCACTTCCCCGGCTTTTTCCACCCATACGCGGTCCCCCACGCGAATGTCCTTGCGCCGGATTTCGTCCTCGTTGTGCAACGTCGCGCGGCTAATCGTTGAACCCGCGACGGTAACCGGTTCCAACTCCGCGACGGGTGTGAGAATGCCGGTGCGCCCCACTTGAATCGTGATGCTGCGTAGCCGCGTTTCTGCGCGCTCGGGAGCGTACTTATACGCCACCGCCCAGCGCGGGCTTTTAGCCGTGTAACCGAGCGTCTCGTAGACGGCGCGCTCGTTGACCTTGATAACGCCGCCGTCCAGCTCATACGGGAATTCATGCCGCTGTTGTTCCAGCTCATCGAGCGCCAGCAACACCTCGTCGATGGTTTCGCCAACCCAATAATGACTATGCGTCGGCAGGCCCCACGACTTAAACGCTTCCAACATCTGTTCGTGCGTCTCGAAAAGGACGCCGTCCAAGGCGCCGGCCGCGTAGAACAACACCTCAAGCGGACGTTCGGCCACCACCCGCGCGTCCAACTGTTTGAGCGACCCGGCGGCCGCATTGCGCGGATTAGCGAACACGGACAAGCCCAGTTCCTCGCGGCGCTGGTTCAAGGTCACAAAACCCGCCTTCGGCATAAACACCTCGCCCCGCACCTCCAGAACCTTAGGCGCCGGTGCTCCGGTCAACTGCTTCGGCAACGAATCAAGCGTGCGCAGGTTGCGGGTGATATCGTCCCCTTGGCGACCGTCACCGCGCGTGGCCGCCAGCACCAACGTTCCCTGCTCATAGCGCACGGTCACAGCAACGCCGTCGATCTTTGGTTCGAGCACGTACCGAAACGGCGTGTCGGGAATGCCCTTCCGCACGCGGGCATCAAACGCCACCAACTCGTCTTTGTTGTAGGTATTGGCCAGGCTCATCATCGGTACCGCGTGGGTCACGGTCTCGAATCCGGCTAGCGGTTGCTCGCCCAGTTTGCGGGAGGGCGAATCGGCCGTGCCCCACTCGGGATGCGCGGTCTCCAAGGCGATCAATTCCTGCATCAGTCCGTCGTAGACATGATCCGGGATTTCCGGCTGCGCCGCTTGGTAATAGAGCTGGTTATGCCGCTCGATTTCCTGACGCAACTGGTCGAGGCGTTCTTTATCGGATGCCGGGTCGCTCATGGCTGGTCTACATAGCCTCGGTAACGGGTCAACACGCGTTCAATATAGGCGCGGGTGCCCGGATAGGTGATGGCGTCCATGAACGCGCCGACCCCTTCGCCGGCGGCTTCGCCCGCCGCAGCCCAGCGCAGGGCATTGCGGCGACCGGCATTGTATTGCGCCAACGCATAGGGCACCGGGTCATCCTGATCGCGCCAGTGATGCAACGCGCGGGCGAGGTACCAGGTCCCGGCCCGCAGGTTCGGCTCGACCTCCAGAAGCAGGTCCGGGTTCACGGTGCCCACCTCCTCCGCAACGGCCCACGCCTCCGCGGCTGTCAGGGTCACCTGCATCAATCCGTGCTCACCCGCCGCGCCGATGGCGTGCGGCCGGTATCGGCTTTCCTGCCAAATCAGGGCCATGACCAATTCCGGATCCACCCCATAGGCGGGCACAATCGCCTCCACGACGTCGCGGATGCGATGGGCGCGATAGGCTTCCGCGCCATACCGCCCGGCGACCACGGCCGCCAGCAGCGCCAACCCCATACCCGCCACCGCGAATGATTTTTGCTTTATCCCGCTCATGGGCGCGATGATACCGAGGACCGTGTCCGGCTGTCGATCGCCAAACGCGTGATCGGATCGCGATCAGTCCATTTTCACGGCTCATCCGGCTTGTCGCGCCGTAGTCCCGACGCGCAGCGTGCGGGCGGGAGGAAAGACGTGGAGGGAGTCCAAAGCGGCGCCGAGCGCCGCAGTCCAAGGGACCGTGTTCAGCATATTTGGAGGGCGCTCTGCGGCGCCGTTGCTCTGTAATGGACACGATTCCATTCCTGCAAAAGCAAACTGTAGCCGCGCACGCTGGGCGCGGAATAACGGCAAAGACGTTGCGATGGCGCATCGATCAAGCGCCGATCATGGGCTCATCACCACCGCGAGGCCGGATCGGTGGGTCGAGACGTCCCGCCGAGCCGCCAGGAAAAACGTCTGGCAGCATCACTTTGAGCTGGACACGGGGCGTAATTTTGCATAATCTTTTTCCGTAGATTTAACAATCTATTTAGGAGAAGCCAAGTCATGAAAAAACTATTAGCTACTGCATTGATGGTGGGCATAGGATTAGCGGCGTCGGCAGACCTGTATACCGACTCCGTCGGAGATACCTTCCCCGGGATTGCCCATATCGACATTGTATCGGCGGAAATTACCGATGACGAAACCGACATCTTCTTCAGCATTACCACCAACGGCGATATCGCCCTTGCGGGCTGGGGCAATTTTATGGTGGCTATCAGCACGGAAGCGGGTGGCGATACGGCTAATCCGTGGGTGCGGCCAATCACCTTCACCACACCCATCAATTATTGGGTGGGCACGTGGAGTGATGGCGGTGGCGGTTCCCAGTTCTGGTCCTACGACGGGAGCGCTTGGGAACTGGACAGCGCGACGGATAACTATTCTATTTCAGGCAACACTGTGAGTTTTTCACTTCCGCTTGCCAGCTTAGGGCTCGGCCCCAACGAAACAATCGAGTTCGATATCTTCTCGTCCGGCACGGGCGGGAATGACGGGGCCATTGATTCCCTCGCAGATCCGAACGAAACGATCAGCACGTGGGATGGTTCATATGAGTCGACGACGATGCTTTCATACACCACGATTCCCGAGCCGGGCACGATAGCGCTGTTAGCCATCGGCGGTCTGTGGTTGGCATGGGCCCGCCGTCGCTTCATGTAAACAAGCAAGCGAACGACCTTGAAGAAACCGCGCTTTGGCGCGGTTTCTTTTTTGCCCTGAAGTCCCGCTTCAAGGTATGTTGCCAACTAGCCATGGACGACACCCCAAAAGCCGTGAGTCTTTCGTCGCCTCCTTTATCGCCAGGCCGTAAGCGGCTATATGCAGCAATTTGCTTGTTGCTGCCCGTACTCGCGGTGGCTGCGTTGGAAGGCGGTCTGCGTCGCGCCGGACTTGGTGGGCACGCACCAGTCTTCAAGGAAGTTGCGGAAGCGCCGGAAGGGATTTTGTACGTCACCGACATAAACCGGGCGCGTTCCTACTTTTTCGCCAATCGCGAGCGCCCGGGCTACAACGCTCAGCATGCGTTTTTTTTGCCCAAGCCAGCGGGCACGGTCCGCGTACTGATGGTTGGAGGATCGGCGGTAAAGGGGTATCCACAGCCGCGACATCTTGCTTCGTCATCCTTTCTTCAGGCCATGTTGTCCGATGTGTGGCCGGACCGCGAGGTTGAGGTCCTGAACCTCGGCACCACCGCCGCAGCGAGTTTCCCGGTCATGGACATGACGATCGAGGCGTTGTCCTCTGATCCCGATCTGGTGATCGTGTATGCCGGTCATAACGAGTTTTTCGGGACGTACGGGGTCGCGTCCCGATCACGGCTGGCGGTCCTTCCCACGATGATTCGCTTCCATCGCAGACTCATGGGCACTGCGCTTGTTCAGTCATTGGATCGCGACTTCCGGCAGGACCGGGAACAGGAAGGGAAAACGTTGATGGAGATCATGGCGCGTCAAAGCTATACCGCGCCCGATCATTGGAGCCGTAATGCGGCCGCCCGCAACGTGCATCACCACGTCGCGCAGTTGATTGAAGCCTGCTCCGAGCTGGGTATTCCGGTCCTGGTATGCACCCTCCCGTCCAACGAAAGGGACCTCGCTCCGCTCGGCGAGGATCAGATGAATAAGCAGGTGCATCACCTGCTTGATACCGTTCCGGCTGGCATGGATGATCCGGAAATGCGCATCATGGCCTTGCGCCGCGCCTTGGACGCAGCGCCCCAAGCGGCGAGAATCCACTACCTGCTGGGACGAGCGCTATTTGACCAGGAACGGCACACGGAGGCTGCGCAGCATTTCGTTCTCGCCAGGGACTATGATCCGATGCCTTGGCGCGCCACCACGCCGATACGGAACGCCTTACTGCGTGCGGCGCATGAGCGGGGCGCGCTGCTTTGTGACCTGGAGATGGCCTTTCGCGCCGCCAGTCCAGGCGGATCGATCGGTTGGGAGCTGATGGATGATCATGTGCACCCATCGCGGGACGGCCAAGCGCTAATTGCGCGCACGGTGATCGCGCGCCTGACGGAGATCGACGGCCCCCTGCATGTGACGCCGGAAGCCTATGCCGCGTTGGCCGATGACAAGACCTATGCGCAGCGGCTGGGCGATAACCCCTACGACCGGTACGGAGTGCAGCATCAAATGCGCGTACTATTTAATATTCCGTTCATGCGCACGAGTAATCCTGAAGCGTTCCAGCGCTTCGAGCGCGAATGCCGCTCCTTTGAGCGCACATTATCTTCAGACATGCAGGAGATCGTTCGTCTTTGGCAAAGCCACCGCCCGCACGCGGGCGCCACCCGGCCGATCACGGGCATGATTGCACGGGGACTGATGCGGCAACATCGATTTGACGAGGCCATCGAATTGCTTGCCATCGCGCAGCGTGCCGTGCCGCCGTACACGTCATGGCACATGGAATACGTCTATTTCGAACTCGCCTGCAAAGCGATTCTCCACGGCGGACTGAGCGAAGCGGACCGGGCGCGCGCCGCAGAGGTCCTTGCGCAAGGACGCATCCTTCTCGCGCATGGATATAGCGAGTCCGGCACCGCCGAGCGTTACATGGGGCGTATTCATCAACTGCGGGGCGAGTACGCAGACGCCATTCCGTATCTGCAAGTGGCGCGCGAACGATTTACGGAATTCGATCGGGTGGCAGTGGATCAGGCACTCTTTTTGTCCCATATTCGCACGGGACAGATTGAGGAAGCGCGCGCCCTTGCCGAGTTCGGAGTGCAGCATGCCGGACGCTATGCCGCAGCTTATCGGCGCATGCAGAAACAAGTGGAAGCGACGGATGCCACGGGAATCACCGCGCCGTGAGCAAGCGCAGGAACGTGGCCGGAGCCTGTTCATCTGCCAGTCCAAAGCGGCGCCGAGCGCCGCAGTCCAAGGGAACGTGCTCAGCGCCTTTGGAGTGCGCCGCTGGGCGGCGCTTTGGATGATGGCCGTACACGTTCAATTCCAGCAAACGTACATTCGGATCAGCACGTGATGTCTTTCTGGGTGGAGGGCGCTCTGCGACGCCGCGATTGTGCATCGGTAAATGGAAAGTCCTGTGCGGCCTCAGGGCTCGCAGCGCTCGCCCCTCCAAGTTGGTGGAAACTGTGTGCAAGTGGATATCCAAAAGAGCGGTAGCGCGGGGGGCGGCATTGCCTTGCCATCCCGGTCATGCTAGGCTTTGGCTGCACTTGACAAGGAGACATTTACGCATGAGCGACACATCGGACCTCTACATCACATTGATCAGCGTACACGGATTAATCCGGGGCAACAATTTGGAACTGGGGCGGGACGCCGATACGGGCGGACAAACCCTCTACGTGGTGGAGCTGGCCGAAGCGTTGGCGCGCCAAGCGGGTGTGCGACAAGTCGATTTGGTCACCCGCCGCGTGGTTGATGCGGCGGTGGACGACGACTATGCGAAACCCATCGAAACGATCAATGATCGCCTGCGCATCGTTCGCATCACGGCGGGACCGGACGAATACCTGCCCAAGGAACAACTGTGGGATCATCTCGACACGTTTGTGGATCAATTGAGCGGCTTCTATCGCGAGCAAGGGGAGTGGCCGGATATCTTACACAGCCATTATGCCGACGCGGGGTGGGTCGGCGCACGGCTCTCCCATCAGTCGGGTGTGCCACTGATTCATACGGGACACTCGCTGGGCCGTGTGAAACGTCAACGACTACTCGCCAGTGGCTTGTCGAATGAGGATATCGAAAAACGCTATAATATGGTGCGCCGCATTGATGCGGAGGAACTGACGCTGGCCACTGCGGAACGCGTGATCACCAGCACGCACCAGGAAATTGAAGAGCAGTACGAGCTGTACGATTATTATCAACCCAAAGTGATGCGGGTCGTGCCGCCCGGGACGGACCTCCGCGTCTTCATTAAGCCGCAGGGCGGGGAGCTGGATACGCCCCAATTCCGTAATCTGAGTCGGCACCTGCGTGATCCGGCCAAGCCGATCATTCTTGCCCTGTCGCGTCCGGACAAGCGCAAGAATATCGCCAAGCTGGTCGAGGCGTATGGCGAAACTCCTGCCCTGCAAGAGCGGGCCAACCTGATTATCATTGCGGGTAACCGACAGGACATCGACGACTTGGACGAAGGCGCGCGCGAAGTGTTTTACGAACTGCTGGCGGCCGTGGATCGCTATGATTTGTACGGCCGGGTGGCGATGCCCAAACAACACCAGCGCGAGGATGTCCCCCTCTTCTACCGCATCGCCGCCTCCACCGGCGGGGTCTTCGTCAATCCGGCACTGACCGAACCGTTTGGCCTGACGCTGATTGAGGCGGCCGCCTCGGGGCTACCGATCGTGGCCACTGCGGATGGCGGGCCGCGCGACATCATCGGCAACTGCAACAACGGCTACTTGATCGACCCGCTGGATGCCGAGGGCTTGGCCGAATCGTTGCTGAAACTTCTGAGCGACAAGTCGCACTGGCATACCTGCGTCGAGAAGGGTTTTCAAGGGGTCGCGGAGCACTATTCCTGGGATGCGCATGCCAGCAATTATCTTGAACTGGTCCGCCCCGTGGCCGAGCGGTCCGAACCGCTGGCCCGCGAGCCGGCCCAGCGGCGCGAGGCCCTCTATTATGATCGCGCCTTCGTCAGCGGGCTGGACCAAAACTTGATTGGTGATGAGTCCGCCCTGAACCAGCTCATCGGGATACTGCGCAGAGAGCGGAAAAGTACCGCCTTTATCGTCGTTACTGGACGTCGGCTGGATTCGGCGCTGAAGCTGATGAAAGACCATCAAATTCCCGATCCGGATATTTTGATTACCAGCGGTGGGACCGAAATCTATTCCGTGCCGGAACTATCCGCCGATGTCGTATGGTCCCGTTACATCGACCATCAGTGGATGCCGCATAAGATTCGGCAAGTGCTCGCTGACCTGCCCGGCCTGGAATTGCAACCCAAGTCTGAGCAGAGCCGCTTCAAGCTGAGCTATTATATCGATCCCTCCCTGGCCGATATCGAAGAGATTCAACGCCGGCTGTTGCAGGAGGGGTTGGCGACGCATGCGCTCGTGGCCTTTGGCCAATTTCTCGACATCCTGCCCGCCCGCGCCTCCAAAGGTCTGGCCTTGCGCTATGTGGCGGATCGCTGGGAAATCCCGATCGAGCGGGTACTGGTCGCCGGTGGCTCGGGTGCGGATGAAGACATGATGCGGGGCGACACATTAGGAGTGGTCGTCGCCAACCGGCACCATGAAGAGCTTTCCAGCCTCGTGGATCTCGACCGCATCTACTTTGCCGAAAAGCCATTGGCCGCAGGTATTCTGGAAGCCTTCGACTACTACGATTTTTTTGGTGCCTGCCGGGACCCCAAAAGTGAGACCGACGCCAATGCGTGATACACCCCTGCTTCTTTGCACGGACATGGACCGGACCATTATTCCTAATGGCGCCCAACCCGAACCACCCCGTGCACGTGAAAATTTTGCGGCTTATTGCGCACAACCCCATGTCACGCTGGCCTATGTCACCGGCCGCGACCGGGGACTTGTGCAACAGGCGATTGCGGAATACGACCTGCCTACGCCCGATTACGCCATCACCGATGTAGGCACCATCATTTATCAAATCGATCAGGCGGACTGGTCCCGCAGGACCGAATGGGAGGCGGAAATCGATCGGGACTGGCCCGAAGGCGGTCGAGATGTACTGGTTCAGGCGCTGGATTCGGTTTCCGGCTTGCGCTTGCAAGAGCCGGACAAGCAGAACACCCACAAAGTGAGTTACTACGTACCGGATGCCTCCGCCCACGATTCAATCCGCCCAGCCATCCAACAGGCGCTGGATCAACGCGGGTTTCGCGTCAACGTGATCTGGAGCGTAGACGAGGAGTCCGGCACCGGCCTAATCGACCTGCTGCCGGTCCGGGCCAACAAACGGCACGCGATCGAATTTCTGCAACAGCAGTTAGGTGTCGCCCCCCGCCAGGTTGTTTTTGCCGGAGACAGTGGCAACGACCTCCCCGTATTGATCAGCCCGATTCAATCGGTGTTGGTCGGCAACGCCGCCGCGGACGTTCGGGTTGCAGCCGAGACCGCGGTACAGGAATCGAATCTACGCGACAGCCTTTATGTCGCCGATGCCTATTATGCCGGCGGTGTCTTGGAGGGCGTCGCCCATTTCATGGATAAAGACTCGCCTGGTGCTTGAACCCAAGCCGCACCTGTACTACTACTTTTGTTATGCACTACCAGCACATGCACGTATTCGGCGAAGTCTTGTTCGACTGTTTTCCGTCCGGCGAGACCGTTTTGGGTGGGGCCCCGTTCAACGTGGCCTGGCATCTGCAAGCCCTCGGGGACCAGCCTCGTTTTGTGTCCCGTATTGGCCGGGATCCGCTTGGGGAAAAGATCGTGGCGGCCATGGACTCGTGGGGGCTCGATACCACGCAGCTTCAAGTCGATTCGGAACGCCCGACCGGCCAAGTCCAAATTGAAATTGACGACGGCGAGCCCAGCTACGATATCCGGGCCGGGGCCGCTTACGACTATATTGACGCCAGCCAAGTGACCCCCGCTGCGGCCCAGGACATCGTTTATCACGGCTCACTCGCGTTGCGTCACGAGGTGTCGCGCGAAGCGCTTTTGGCGCTGACCCGAGATCGGGACTGCGCCATCTTCATGGACGTGAACTTGCGCGATCCTTGGTGGGAACGCGACCGGATTCTGGGCTGGCTGGAACGGGCGCGCTGGGCGAAAATGAACGAGCACGAACTGCAGGCCCTCGGCTTTGACGCCGCCGATATGCATACCAACATGGACGCCTTGCAAGCGCAGTTCCCGCAGATGGAACATGTCATCGTCACGCGGGGACGACAAGGGGCCTTGATCCGCACACGTGACGGCGCATTTCACGAGCAAACACCGCCACCCGAGCCCCCCCGGGTGGACACCGTCGGAGCAGGCGACTCGTTCAGCGCCGCCTACCTGCACGGGTTACGGGCCGGTTGGCCGGTGATGCGCATGATCGAGGTCGCTCAAGGGGTGGCGGCGCAGATCATTGGGGTACGCGGTGCCACGCCGCGGGATCCGGCCTTCTATGCGCCCTTTAAATAGGATCGAATCGCCATGTATGAGCAAGCTTCCCATTCCCTGCTAAACGAAATCCTGAACCGGCTCAAGGAAGAGATCAGCGAACAGGATCTGCGGCATTTCTATACGCGCTTAGGTGCAAATTTCTATGCCATTCATTCGCTGTTTTCGCGGCTGTACGGTAAGCGGCCGGATTTTGAGGAACAGGCGCAGCGACTGGTGGAAACGATGGCCCGCGCCTATATCCAGCGCGCAGAGCCCTTGCGCCAAATCGATATCGAGCGGGAAAAGGATTACAACTGGTTTTTGCACCAGAAATGGGTCGGCATGGCGCTCTACTGCGGCGGTTTTTCCGGCTCGGTATCGAACATGGAGGAGAAGCTCGCTTACCTCCAAGAGCTGGGCGTTAATTTGGTACATATCATGCCGTTGATGCAATGTCCGCCGGGCAAGGACGACGGGGGCTACGCGGTGAGTGATTTTCGCCGCATCGATCCGCGCCTCGGCCAACTGGCGGACATGCAGGCGTTGGCTGCCAACATGCGGCAACGCGACATGTTGCTGACGCTTGATGTGGTCCTGAACCACACCTCCGATGCGCATGACTGGGCGCAGCGGGCCCGGGCCGGGGAAAAGAAGTATCAGGACTATTACTACACCTACGCCAACCGCAACGTCCCGGACATGTTCGAACAAAGCATGCCGGAAGTCTTTCCCGAAACGTCCCCCGGCAACTTCACGTGGGACCCCGAGATGAAGCGTTGGGTGATGACCGTTTTCAACAGCTACCAGTGGGACCTCAACTATAGCAATCCCGCAGTCTTTATCGAAATGCTGGATGTGGTCCTCTATTGGGCCAATCAAGGCGCCGATATCCTACGCCTCGATGCCGTTGCGTTCTTGTGGAAGAAGATCGGCAGCACCTGCCAAAACGAACGGGAAGCGCACTTGATTTTGCAACTGATGAAAGACTGCAGTCAGGTGGTGGCCCCCGGCACCCTGTTTATTGCCGAGGCCATTGTCGCGCCAGTGGAGGTGATCAAGTATTTCGGGGAAGACGCGGTCATTGCCAAGGAATGCGAGATTGCCTACAACGCGACGCTAATGGCCTTGCTCTGGGACGCCATTGCCACCAAGAACACCAAACTGCTGACGCAGGGCATCACCAGTTTGCCGGTTAAGCTGGAGCGGGCGACCTGGTTGAATTATGTGCGCTGCCACGACGACATCGGGCTGGGCTTCGACAACCAGGATATCGAGCGCGCCGGGTACGATCCGAACACGCACCGGAAATACATCATCGACTATTTCACTGGACAATTTGAGGATTCCCACGCACGCGGCGTGCCGTTTGGCCACAACGAGCGTACCGGCGATGCCCGGATTTCCGGTTCGCTGGCCTCGCTCGTCGGTCTAGAGTTTGCCATCGAAAAAGGAGACGACCGGGCGATTGATGACGCGATCGGTCAAATCCTGCTGCTGCACAACATCCTGCTCTCCTTCGGCGGCATTCCCCTGCTGTATTACGGTGACGAGATCGGCACCTTAAACGATTACAGTTACCGCGAGCACGCCGAGCGGGGGGGCGACAGTCGCTGGGTTCACCGGCCCCAAATCAATTGGGAACGGGCGGCGCTACGGAGTGAGCCCGGCACGATTGAATACAAGTTGTTTACAGCGCTGAAACATATGATCGCCGTCCGCAACGAGATTGATGCTTTTGCGGACTTCAACAACCGGCAATTGATCCCGGTACGCAATCCGCACCTTTTCGCCTACGAGCGGTACCACCTGCAGCAACGCGGCGACACCGTTTTGGTAGTCAGCAATTTCGACAGCAAGCCCCAATCGCTGGACCTGGACGAAGCGGGGGCCTGGGGACAAACGGCGTATGGCCGGCTGGTGGACCTGCACGCGGGTCAGTCACCGGACATCATCAATAACACCCTGGTGGTGCCGCCCTTCGGGTTTTGCTGGCTCAGCGAAATGCGCTAAGACTACACCATGACCGTGTCTTCGTGCTCATAAGCCGGCGCACAACAGCACAACAGGTACAGATCCTTATCGCCCGTGTTACGAATAGTGTGTACTTGTCCGGGCGGAATCGCAATCGCATCGCCCGGCCCGACCTCGCGCGACGTATCCGCCAGCGTCATTTCCGCCTTCCCGCTCACTATGTAGTAGATCTCCTCCGTATTCGGATGATAATGCGCCGCCGTAGCCGCGCCCGGAGGTAAACGAGCCTCAGCCAGGCTCTGCCGCTGAATGGAGGAATTGCGATACGCCAGCAGCTCCCGGATTTCCGAGCCATCCTTGGTCACAAACGGCTGTACTTGATCCCGCTGAATCACATCCATTGAATTTCATCCTTTCCCGAAAAGACTTGGCAACACGTCCGTATTTAATGCATCATCCCGCCCGCTCTGGACGAGCCAAGACCCATTGAATGAACGAGGACGATTATGTATTCAGCATCGGATTTGCGTAAAGGACTAAAGATCGAGATCGAAGGCCAGCCCTATGCCATCACGGACTTCCAGTTTGTGAAGCCGGGCAAAGGTCAGGCCCTGTATCGTTGCAAAATGAAGAACCTGATCACCGGGGCCACGCTCGACAAGACCTATCGCGCGGTGGAAAAGATCGATAAGCCCAATCTGGAAGAGCGGGATCTGATCTATTCCTATCAGGATGGCGAGGCCTATGTGTTTATGGACAGCGGCACCTATGAACAAATCCATTTGGGCGACGATGTTCTGGGCGATCAGCGCTTTTTTTTGGTCGAAGATATGGAAGTAAAGATCCTGTTCTTCAACAATCAACCGATCGAAATTACCCTGCCATTTTTCATTGAAAAAGAGATTGTCGAAACCGAGCCCGGCGCCCGCGGTGACACGGCGACGAACGTGATGAAGCCCGCCAAAATCGATAACGGCTACGAAATTCAAGTGCCGCTGTTTATCAATCAAGGCGACCGCGTTCGCATCGATACGCGCACCGGCAAATACGCCGATCGCGTGTCGAAGGGATTCTAACGATCGATCGCGCAGGCCGCGTGTCGTGGCGGACGCCCTCACAGAGCTTCGACAGAAGCGCCACGCGTTGCGGGTTCGCAGCGAAATCCTTTTTGCCATCCGCGCCTTCTTTCGCGAGCGGGACTTTCTCGAAGTCGACACGCCGGTCCGTTTGCCGGCGCCTGCGCTGGAAGAGCACATCGACGCGGAGCCGTGCGGCGAATGGTTTCTGCGCACCTCGCCGGAGCTGCACATGAAACGCCTGCTGGCGGCCGGGTATCCGCGCATCTTCCAGATCGGCCCCTGTTTTCGCCGGGGCGAGTCCGGGCACCTGCATCATCCTGAGTATGCCATGCTGGAATGGTATCGCGCCGACGCGGATTATCTCCGCATATTGGAGGATACGCGCGCACTGATCGCCTCTATTGGTCGCCATTTGCAGTCGCTAAATATTTCCGTGCCAGCCGCTTTTGAGCGCGAATGGATTATACAAGCCGTGCGCGAAGTCTTTCGGAAATGGGCCGGATGGGACCCGGTCATCGCATTCGACGCGGACCGTTTTGACGTGGACTTGGTTGAGCGGGTAGAGCCTCAACTCAAACGGCTAGGTGGCCCCTTTGTACTGATGGATTACCCGGCGCCCCTGGCGGCGCTGGCGCGGTTGAAGCCGGACCAGCCGCAGGTCGGCGAACGCTGGGAACTCTATATCGATGGGATTGAGATCGCCAACGCCTACTCCGAGTTGGCCGATGCCGACGAACAAGCGCGTCGATTTGAGCAATGCGCCGCGAGACGCCGCGCAGCGGGACACACGGTGTACCCCTTGGACCAGCATTTTCTGGAAGCGTTGTCCGCAATGCCGGCTGCGGGCGGCATCGCGCTGGGCATCGACCGACTGGTGATGATGTATACCGGCCATCACGATCTATCAACGGTCATCGCGTTCCAAGAGCACGAGCGTCAGGATTGATCGCTTTACAGGGTGCGCACTGAAACGGCACCCTCGCGACTTGGCCGCGGATCCTCCGGGACCATCAAGCAGGCGGCGTTGCGGATACCCATAGCTGTTCCGGGGCTCGGCGTTCCCGGAGAGTGGTAACCGGGTTTTGGGCGGGAAGTCCAAAGGCGTCTGCGAGTCTGGTGCCGGAGGTGGGAGTCGAACCCACACGAGGTTGCCCTCGCCAGATTTTGAGTCTGGTGCGTCTGCCATTCCGCCACTCCGGCGCCAAGGGAAAGCAGGCATAGTTCTATCAGGTTAAGACAAGATGTAAAGCCGGAATGCAGGCAAACGCGATGAAGGCTACATGACGTAACGCTGCAGAAATTGATCAAGGGCGGTTAGGAACGCTTCCGGATCATACGTCAACAGGTCCTCGTGAGCGGCGCCCTCTGCGATCCACAACCGGGCCGGCCCCCGGGCCGCCGCGTACAAGCGACGGGTATCCGATTCCCACGTGTGCCGGTCCGCGCTGCCAGCCATGACAAGCACCGGCTGCGTCAAGCGGGCGATCCCATCGATGGGGCGCACGTCGGCGACGCGCAGGCCCAGTCGCCACGCCATGAAGGGACGATAGACGAAGCCGGCGACGGCTCCAGGCAATCCGACCCGATACCGAAAGCGGCGATCGCCGGCATTGATCAAGGTATCGTATGTGCTCTCGACAATGATTGCCTGCACCTCGTCACCTAACCGGTCCGCCGCCAAAAGCAGGGTCGCGCCGCCTTGGGATATGCCGTGCCCGATGATCCGGGTTTCGCCGCGTTGGCGCACAAAGTTGATCGCCGCCAACAGATCCCGGGTCTCGTGCCAGCCCAGCGAGATGCGGTCCCCTTCGCTCTCACCGGTGGCCCGGGCATCATAGAGCAGCACTGAAAACCCTCGCTCCGCGTACCACTGCGCGCGCGTCAGCATTAGCCAGCGCCCAGCGCGGTAGCTGTGCAACAAGATCACCACGCCGGCCGAAGGCTGTTGGGCGCCGTACCACCCCTTTAAGCGTAGCCCGTCATCCGTTTCAAAGGTAACAGACTCCAACGGTACCGGGAAATCCGCCGGTGGCGGACCAACCGGGAACGGGACGGGGGCACTATGCCGGACGGCAGCCCACCAGGAAACAGCGACGAAGGCGACACCGCCCAATACGACGAGGAGTCCAAATCCGATCCACACTTTGCGCATCGATTACCTCCTGCCCATTGCCGCGCGAAGAATCATTCGGCTTGGACAGCTTGCAAAATATTCTTCATCAACTCGTAGGATCTAGCCTCCGGCGCCCCCAGCATCGCGGCTTCATCGAAGGGGGCCTGTTTCTGTCGGGCCGCCACGCCAACTGGCCCATCCAACACAACAAAGGGCACCGGTTCGTCGGTATGGCCGCGCAAGGACACTGGTGTGCGATGGTCCATCGCCAGTATCAATCGGTACGGTTCGCCCAATGCCTCCATATGCTGCCACAACGGCGCCACGACCTGCGCGTCGAAGTCCGATATCGCCTGGGTTTTCAGGGCCGCGTCGCCCATATGCCCACACTCATCCGGCGCTTCAACGTGCACATAGACGTAGGGGTGTTGTGCCAGAATCTGTTTGGCCGCCTCGACTTTGCCGGCGTAATTGGTGTCAACGAATCCAGTGGCCCCCTCAACGACCGGCGTCTCCAGTCCCGCCAACCGGCCCAAACCGCGGACCAGATCGACGGCAGTGATTACCCCGCCACTAAGTCCGTAGAGGGTTTGGAACGAAGGTAATTGCAGGGAGCGTCCCTGTCCCCACAACCAGATTTGCGTCGCTTGCTCCTGACCCGCTGCAGCCCGGGCCTGATTGACGGGGTGGTTGGCCAGTATCGCCTTGGACCGCTCCATAAGCGCATGGATTTCCGCCGCCCGGTCGCCCACGGGCAAATGGGGCGTAACGGATTGGTCGGCGATATCGTGCGGGGGTTGTGAATCAATCGATTCGGGTCCTTTATGCCACACGAGCAAGTGCCGGTAGCTGATGCCGGGATAGAAGGTAAGCCCGTCATCTTCCAGCTCAGCGGCAACGGCCCGGATTAAGGCGTCGCCTTCCTCGCTGCTGATGTGACCGGCGGAATAATCGACCATGCGCCCCTCCCGCACGGTAACGAGGTTACAGCGAAAGGCAACGTCGCCCGGCTGCAGAGGAATGCCGGCGCCGGCTGCTTCGATCGGAGCGCGGCCGGTGTAGTTCTCGGCGGCGTTGTAGCCCAGCAACCCCATGTTACAGACATCGCTGCCGGGGGGTAAGCCCGGTGGCACGGTATGCAGTTGGTACAGCTTACCGGCGGCGGCGATGCCGCGCATGGCCGGGGCGTGAGCTGCCTGCAAAGGCGTCCGGTTGCCCAAGCTTTCAACCGGGTAATCGCCCATTCCGTCACCAATCAAGACCAAATACTTCATACCATCCCCACCACGTTCAAACCGCAGGCATCCTCAGGCCCGTCACCGGCGCTGCCGCATCAAAATAAACAACACATACGATACACAGAAGAGCAGAAACATGGCAGCGACCAATGTGTAGCCGATCAGCAAGATGGTCTCCGTATGCTCGCCGGTGCCGCCCCGACTGAGCAGGATCAGCAGCAAGGCGCTGATCCCGCAGGCGTAACTGAGTCCACGTATGATGGTGTAGGCTTTCTTCATAGTCCCCCTAACAGAAAGGTCAACAAACTCCCCATGTATCCGGACAATCCCAGCACCAGCACGACCGACGCCACATGATACCGATCGGTGCGCGCATTGCGGCGCTCGATCAACGCCTCCAACGAAAGGGACACGGTGTCGGCCCGGCGCTGGGTGCCCCATCGCAGTTGCAACGGTCCCATCACCAGAATTAAGGCCGCGAGCAGGACGAAACTCAGTCCGAACGCCAGCAGCATCCGCGCCTGGACGCTCGACGCCGCAATTTGCGGACCGGAAAAGCCGGTGATGGTCAGACAAATGGCAATCAAACTCAACAGCATTTGCGCCCGACTTTGCAAGACCTCAAAGTGGCCGATCAAGAGGGAAAACAGTTTCGCATTCTCGTCCCCGTGTACCTCGCGCAGGTAGCTGAGCTCCTCTGCCGGTTTCAACTTGCGCAATTTGATCATGAATCCGTTCGTCCACTCCACGTGGGCCTGCAATCAGGCCTCGTTTTCCGGCCAAATCTTCAACCCGGCATGCCGGAACGGCGTGGCCTTGGACCCGTTCAAACGGATCAGGATCGCGGTCATGTGCTCAATGGCGCGGGCGCTGACGGCGAGACCAGCGTTGTACACCTTCACGCCCAGTCGCTCGATCAATTCCGTCGCACGATCCTTGGCTTCCTTCTGGTTGCCGCACATGAGCACATCGCAATTGATCGGTTGATCCACTTGGTCCAGCACATGCGCCGAGATGTTGTGAATGGCACCGACGACGGACTGTTCATCGCCGAGTATCGCCTGTGCCTCCTCGGTCGCCGAGCCTTCTGGCGGCGGCGCAAACTTCTTGGCGTTGCCTTCAGCCAACGGCACGACGACATCAACCAAAATCTTGCCCTTCAATGCCTCTTTCAGCGATTCCAATGTCGGTCGATGTCCTGCGAACGGTGTAGCCAATACGACAAATTCTTCCGCTTCCGCCACGGCCTTCGCGTTGCTGGTGCCCGTGATTGATCCGGGCGCATCCCCCATCCGTTGGGCCAGCTCATCGGCGATGCGTTGCCCCTTTTCCTCTTGTCGCGAACCCACCACCACGTCCACGCCGGCCAATGCCCAACGCAAGGCCAATCCGCATCCCTGCGGCCCTGTTCCGCCCAATAACGCAATCTTCATGACATGTCTTCCTTTCCAACGACAATTCTACACCTGAATCAAGCGGCCAATATTCCATAACCCGTTCGGTCTGTCCACCTTTGACCTTTCACCGGGCCGGTCTTCGGTTTTTGGGAAGGACCCACCGGTGGTCGGTGGTCGGTTTTTCGTGGCCGCTTAGGGACAGAGAAACTGTGGTGGCAAGTCCTGCGGGCTGAAGCCCGCGCAGAGCTTCCGGCTAAAGCCGGTACTCTGACAATTATAGTTGCATGTACCCGAAGGGCTGCACCGCTCAAAGTCAGGCAGGAATGCCCGACCGACGAAGAACCCGCCAATGATCGGTCAGCGGAACAGATCCTCCGCCACCGGGCGGATGATGTCGCGGGCGGACTCGTTCGATTCCTGCCACGCCAATCCCCGCACCACCACCGCCGGGCAACCACCCGCCTTGGCCATCAGCAAACCCGCCGCCGCCGCCACTTCATCGGCAAAGGCCGGAATGGTAGCGCGCAATGGGCGTCCATGCGCATCGCACTGATCCGTGAGATCCACGACAGCGGGAACACCGGCCAAGCCGATGGCCACATTGACCAGGCCCCGACGCCAAGGCCGGCCAAAGGTGTCGCTGATAATTATTCCGGGCGCAGGGCCCCCGCATCGCGATTGCAGGCCGGAGCGGAGGCGCCGCGCGGAATGATCCGGGTCCAGCGGCAACAATACACACTGCTGCGCCCCCACGTTCGATTCATCAATGCCGGCATTGGCCATAATCCAGCCTAACCGATGCTCGCAAATGAGCACGGACTCGCGCCCAGCCAGAGGGGGTTTGACACGGATTATCGCCCGACTCTCCTGCAAAATCAGTTCAACCTTGGCGGCGTCCTTGCCGACCTCAGCCGCCAGCCGTTGCGCTTCCGCACCAGGCTGTACGGTGCGTAGATCAACGACCCGGTCCTCGGCCTTTGATACGACTTTATGAGCGATCACGAGAATGTCGCCGGCCGCCCACGCCCATTCAGCGGCCTGCGCAGAGGCGTGAATGAAGTCGACGAGGTCATCCCCGGCCTGCACCTCCGGCCAGCCCGGCAAGGCCTGCAAGGTCATTGGCATGGCTGATCCCATTCCTGCATCCATTGCCGCAGCGCCGGTGATACCGGTCCCTGCTTCATCCGCTGCCAATCCTCCGGCGTATCGAGGTCTAACACGAGACTGGGCAGCCGCAGGACGGTGTAAGGCACGTTCTTCGCTGTCGCTTGTGCGCAATAGCCGGGGAAAGAACGGGCCCCGAAGCGAAAGCGCAGGATGTCCGGGGGCGTGGTCAGGATGGCGTTGGTGCCGTCGTCATCGGTCGCCGGACAAAAGATGACGGACGGGTTCGGTCGTGGACAGGCCAGCAGACGATGGACATCCGCCTCGCTCAGCGCGACCATGTCGCCGGGGATGACCACTTGCGAACGAAAACCGTTCTCGACGCTCCAGGCCGTCGCCCGTTCCACGGCCGCCGTCTCCCCCTCCGCCTGGGCTTCGCGCAAGACCGCATAGTCGTGATCAGCGGCCTTGGCCGCTACCCGCTCGCAATCGGTGACCACCAACACGTGCAGTTGATGGGTAAACGCTTTGAAGAATTGGAAGGTTTGCTCAATCAACACCCACGCCAGATCTTCCCGTTGTTGCGGGGAGAGCAGCGGCGCCAGCCGCTCTTTGGCCTGACGCGGATTCTTGATTGGCACAACAACATTAAGCTCATTCATCGGGCCCGCTCCAGCAGGGTGTTGGCCAAGCTCACACGGTCGGCAGGCGTTTGCATTACGGTCTCGGCCACCCACGGCTCAATACCGTGTGCACGGATCGTATCGGCGCACGAACGATCTTGGGTGTCGATCATCAAGGCATCCATCAAGCCCTGGTAATAGTGGGCCACGCCGCCGGCATCCGCCGCAAAACCATGCGCGCGCAGCATCCGGTCGGACGGTCCCTTGAGCGAGCGGCCACCGACCAAGGGGGATACCGCGACCCGCAAGGCGTCACTGTCCTGCAAGGTGGCTCGCAGGGAGGCCACGGCCAGGATGGGACCAATGCTGGCCAACGGATTGCTGGGCGCCACCACAATCAAGTCGGCGGCTTTCAGGGCGGCTTGGACCTCGGGGGTTACCCGTGCTTGCTCGGCGCCCGCATACCAAATGCGTCGCGGTTCGGGCCCGCATCGGGCGCGGAGGTAATAGGACTGGAAACTCATCGTCCCGTCGTCGGTTTCCACCATTGTTTGCAGGTCATCATCGGTAGGCGGCAACACGCGGACGCGGGTGACGCCGAGCCGTCGCGCCAGCGCCTGGGCGATCTCCGTCGGTCGATCGCCTGCGCGGCGGCGCTCGGTGCGATACAGGTGTGTCGCGAGATCGCGATCGCCGAGGTTCATCCACGCGTCCTCGCCCAGTTGGCGCAGGGCGTCCATGGCCTGAAAGGTGTCGCCGCGGATGCCCCACCCTTTTTCAGCATCCACGATGCCGGCCAGGGTGTAGGTGACAATATCCATGTCCGGCGACACCCAACACCCATGCTGTTCGATGTCGTCCCCGACATTGCCGATCACCACCACATCCAGTCCTGCATCAAGCCGCGCAAAACCGTCCACCAATTTCGCGCCGCCGACGCCGCCTGACAGAATCACTACTTGCTGTATCGATTGTGTGGTCAAAAGGAATAGCCCGTAATAAAAAGGGCGTCAGTTTACCCGTTATGGGCGGACGGGTCAACGCGCGGAACCGCGCCAGTGCAGCTTTTGCCGCAACACGGAAAAATAGCTGTATTCAGGTAAGTGGACAAAGCGGGCGCGCGGTTCGTACCGGGTAATGGCAAGGCCATCACCGACCGCCAACACAAATTCCCCTTGTCCATCTGCAGACAACAACGGGCGCTTGTGTTCGGGGATATCGAGCACCTCGATTTCGATCATCGACGTATCGGACAACACCAGCGGGCGGGCGCCCAAGGTATGCGGACAAATCACATTGATGCACATCACCGGCGCCGCGGGATGCACGACCGGTCCGCCGGCGGACAAGGAGTGGCCCGTGCTTCCCGTCGGCGTGGACACGATCAGCCCGTCGCATAAATACTGGGCCACCTCCTCCGCATCTATGCGCAACCGCAGCATCAGCGCCCGGGACGAGGCGCCCCAGCCCACGACCATGTCGTTGAGCGCGATGCTGTGATGGATGGTCTCCGCTTCCCGCATCACCGAGCAACGGAGCAGCGACCGTTCCGAGACCGAATAGGTGCCTGCTGCCAACATGTCGACCGCATGTTCAACCTCCGCCTCCGTCACACTGGTTAGAAAACCGAGGCTGCCGATATTAACCCCCAGGACCGGGGTATCAGCGGAATCGAGCATGCGCACGGCGTGCAACATGGTCCCGTCCCCCCCCAGTGCGATGACCACGTCCACGGTCGCCCCCCATTCCGCAATCGGCAGCGTCCGGGCTTCGGGTAAGTGGGATTCAGCGCCCTCGGTCGCCACCAGTGTGAAGCCCCGCTCTTTTGCCCGTGCAGCCAGACGCGCCAGCACCGCCTTACAATTCGGCTTATCCAGATTCGCTATCACCCCAATTTGCTTCACGGTATTCTCCAATGCGCCAAAAATTCGTGGTTCCCTGCCGGCCCAGTGATCGGTGAAACACAACTATCCACCCACGTCCAGCCTAATGTGTCGCAACCGAACCGGCGCACGGTCTCCTGAACCTGACGATGCACCTCCGGATCGCGGACCACGCCGCCCTTCCCGACCTGCTCGCGCCCCGCCTCGAACTGCGGCTTAATCAGCGTCACCACATCGGCGCCCGCCGCCATGAACCGGGCCAATGCCGGCAACACCTTGGTCAGCGAGATAAACGAGACATCCACCACCGCCACTTGCGGTTCCGGGTCAAAGGCCCCCTGATCCAGGTGCCGGGCATTACAGCCCTCGAACACGCTCACCCGCTCGTCCTGGCGCAGGTTCCAATGCAACTGTCCCTTGCCCACATCCACGGCGTAGACATGGCGCGCGCCGTGCTGCAACAGACAATCGGTAAAGCCCCCAGTGGAAGCGCCGATATCGACGGCCAGACGGCCGGTGACCGGAACGGAAAACCGGGCCAAGGCCGCCTCCAATTTTTCCCCGCCGCGACTGACATAGCGTGGCGGCGCTTCCAACTGAATATCCGCATCGTCGGGATACGTGTGCCCCGGCTTTGTGCAGGGCTGCTCGCCGACGCGCACGCGCCCGGCGCGAATCAATGCCTGCGCCTTTTCCCGGCTTTCCACCAGTTGACGCTGCACCAGCAGCTGATCCAAACGCGTACCTTTGCTCATAAACGACTCAGGGTTGGCGCCGCGGACTCGGCCATTCCGGCATGGCCTCCAGTGTGACCGGGATATCCAATTCCGCCGCGTCCCGGAGCACCCGCAAGACAACCGGATCGGGCGCGGTATGCTGAAAGATGACGCGGCGCACCTCCAGCGCGGACCGGACCGGGCGCTGATTCACCGCCAACAGCACGTCGCCCCTGCGTACGCCGGCCCGCTCCGCCGGGCTGTTACGGAAGACCTCTTCAATCCCCACGCCCTCAATCGCCGGCTGCATGAGGATGCCGATCCACGGATGCGCGATCTCGCCGGTTTCTATCAGCGAATGGGCCACGCGCATGGCCAGATTGCCCGGCACGGCAAATCCGATGCCGATGTTCCCCGACGCGCGGGCGCCGCCTTGATGAATGGCGGCGTTGATGCCCACCATACGACCATCCGCGTCCACCAGCGGTCCACCGCTGTTTCCGGGATTAATCGGCGCCTGCGTCTGAATGAAATCCTCGTACGGCAACATCCCGATCACCCGGCCCTTCTGGCTGACGATCCCCATGGTCACCGTGCTGTGCAAGTTGTAGGGCGAACCGATGGCAATCACCACCTCGCCGACGCGCAGTTGGTCCGAGTCACCGAATTCAATCGCGGGAAACGACACCTCGCCATCTGCCCGAATACGCACCACCGCCAAATCGGTATGGGGGTCGCTGCCCACCAACTCGGCCATGTATACCGTCTCGTCATCCATCACGACCTCAATGTTCTGGGCGCCTTCAACCACATGATGACTGGTCAATACGTACCCGTCATCGCTAATGATTACGCCCGATCCTTGGCCGGCGTGACGTTCAGGGATGCGGTACAGTTGACCGAAAAAGAAATCGCGTCCGAGATGATAGCGGACCGCTTCGGTCCGGATCACCACGACCGAGGGCAAGACCTCCTCCACCACATCGGCAATTTGCTCGCCGAAGGCGCGCAAAGGATTGGTGGCTGCCGCGGTCTCCGCTCCCCCCACCATAGTGCCCCAGCCCAAAACACCCACAAGCGCCCATCCGCCCCATCCAAACCGGCCGTTTTTCATCGTCATCCTTTCGCTCTACACTATGCGACCTATCTATTCCAGCATCATTGCGTGCACCTCAATACCCTGCTCAATCCCGGCGAAAAATCAAGACGCGACCGAGGCAAGCGTGCGTTCATGGCCAGATCATGGTCGATCCAGTTTCGCGGCGTGGCGCGAGCGCCAGCCCTGCAGATAGAGCCCGATTCGGAATGACCGTCAGGGCAAACCGGGCAACATAGCTTTCTTTGAAAAGCTCTAAACCGCTGGTCGCCTATTCCGACGTTTGCAAGCGGATGCGGTAGAAGCCCATCCCCCCATTGGGCTCGAGATCCGTTTGATGCGTCGCTCGTCCACCTCCGTTATCCGGCAG
>SKLK01000253.1 GCA_007123265.1 Kiritimatiellia bacterium | reverse complement strand
TAAAAGCGAAAGGCGCTGTCGCTTGGCGTACCCATTTTATGCTGAAACAGCCAACTCAGTTCCCGGTACAGCGTGGCGCTGCGCGGATTGTAGCGGAGCCCGCGATCGCGCAGCAAGGCAATGCCATGACGCACCCAACGCCAGCGGTCCTCGGGCCGCTGAAACATGACACTGACATTATAGGCGAGGTTCCACGCGTGATACACCCAGCCGTCGGCGAAGCGGGGCTGCAAACTGGTGATCCAGTCCGCGAGCTGCACCAACTCGAGGTAATTCCCCTCCAGCTGCAATTGACCAGCGCGCATCCAGAGTATGTCCGCGATCAAGCCACTAAATCCGCCTAAAGCCACGGTCGAGAATACGACCAGCGGCGGCGCATTGTCGATGGGTTCGGCATGGATGAGGTCGTGCGCTTGACGCTGAATATGCAGGGGCTGATGCAGTCGGCCCGCCCCCGCCACCAGCAGGAGTCCCAGCGCTACCAAACCCAACGAGAAGGCGACCCGCTTCATGATGGCAACGCGACCTCCTTCCGGGATAAGTGCCACGCGCCCAGCCCCATGATGACGGTGACGTACACGCCCACCTTCACACCCAACGTGGCGCCAACGGTGCCCCACCCCAGCCATTCGCCCGCCGCGACGAAGGCCAACGGATTTTCAGCGATGACGGGTTGCAGAATCAGGTTCAGCCCCCAGTAAATGGCGCGGGTGACATGGGCCACGGCCCACATGAACCAGCCGGCGTCGGGTGTCTGCGCGACATGCACTTCCCAGGCGGCGAGTTGACCAATAAATCGACCGACATTGAGGAGCAGCAAGACATACATGCCGACCAAGGTCGCGACGGGGATACTGAATAGCGTACCGCACGTCAATCCAATCGCCGCCAGGAACGCGAGATGGAAGAGAATCAACAGAGCGGCCCGCAAATAATTGGTCAGGAAATGGCCTTGCTCGATCATTAAACGCAAGTCTTCGCTGGGATCAAACAACAGGGTTGCCCGCGTGCCGGGCGCACTGGCCAATTCGATCGTCAACGTGCGATCCGGGCCAAGCAGGTCGGACGGGATCGTCAAGGTATGCCATGTGCGCGGGACAATTTCCACGGACGTTTCCTGACGATCGACGCGGTCGGGTGCACCGACCCGCCATACCGCTCGAACCGGGGTGAGATCCAAGCCGGAGGAATTCGCCCGGTACCGCAGGCGCAAAGGCTGTCCGGAATCGGGTAAGCGCGGCACGTCGAAGACCCATCGATTGGCGTCGCCGGGGTGCACAGCGTTGGCCTGTGCGCGCACGCGACGCTCGAGCACCGGCAGGATATCGCGTGTGGCGACCTCCGCTGGCCATTCGCCCCGGGCGCGTCCCGCTTGGTATTCGGCTTGGACCGCCGCTGAAACGTCGCGTTCACGGGGGGCGACCCGACGTTGGGCCACCAAAATATCCTCCTCCACCTGCGCTTGCTCGACCGGGGTCAATCGCTCCGGGTGCGTGATCCAACGAACAGCGGCGTAGGAGGCGGTGAAACAAACAAAGAGCAGGGCCCCGTTCAACAGCACGAGGCCCAGCCATTTGCCCAGCCAGAGCTGCATGGGGCGGACGGGCTTGCTGACCACCATCTGAATCTGGCGGTCGCGGATGTCGCTGGCGACGGCGGCACAGGAGGCCCATAGCGTGGCCAGAGAAAGGATCAACGTGGCCAAACCAAGACTGTAGCGGAGCAGAATATAGACGTGTCCGGCCAAGGTGCCGTCGCCGCGAATGGTCAGCGGCAGTCCAATCAACGAAACGAACAGACACCCCAACAGCAACACGACCAACTTGGATCGGATGGCGCTGCGCATGGCTTGTACGGCTATGGCCCAAATCGGTGACATACGCTCAGGTTGCAGTCGGGTCTTTCGGTTCGGTCAAGTGCTTCAATTTTTCCTCCGCCGAGGCCTTCGCATCCGTTTCGGGTGCCGAGGCTGAAGGCACCTCGCCTTGCGTGGCCAGATAGGCGGCAATATCTTTGGTCGGGGCGGTGCCGGACGGCGTATGGACCTGCCCCCGCGCCTGCTCGATAATCCGGAGGAAGAACTGTTCCAGATCGACGCGCGGATGATCCACATCCGGCTCCTGCCCCAGCAGCTCGCGGGCTTGCGCCAGCATTTGACGCAGGGTATCGGGCGGGACGTCCTCGGGCAGGGTCAGCCGATAGCGGTTGCGCTGTTCCAACAGATCATGCATCGCGCCCATCGCCTGAATGCGTCCGTTATACAGGATAGCGATCCGGTCACAAACGTCTTCGACGTCAGCGAGGAGGTGGGAGGAGAGGACCACGGTCTTGCCGCGCCGGGCCAGGGTTTGAATCAGGTTCTTCACTTGTCGGCAACCCAACGGATCGAGCCCGGACGTGGGCTCATCCAGCACGATCAGGTCCGGATCATTGATCAGGGCTTGCGCCAGGCCGACGCGGCGGGCCATGCCTTTGGAAAATTCGCCGACGGTACGGTTACGCGCATGCAACAAGCCGATCATATCGAGCAGTTGCTCGATGCGCGCCTCACGGTCCGACCGGCTCAGGCCGAAGAGGCGACCGAAAAAGTGCAGGGTTTCGGCAGGGGTCAGATACGGATACAAATAGGATTCCTCCGGCAAATAACCCAGTCGCGCCTTGGTCTGTACATCGCGCGGCGAGCGGCCGAGGACATCTAAATGCCCGGCGCTGGGATGCAGCAGGCCAAGCATCATTTTGATGGTGGTGCTTTTGCCCGATCCGTTCGGCCCCAACAAACCAAAGACTTCGCCGCGCCGGATATCGAACGAGATATCCGCCACGGCATGGACTTTGGGGCGATGCCAGAAGTCACGGAATATTTTGACCAGATTCCGCGCCGCAACCACGGCCTCAGGCGCGGACGCCGCCGCTGTCACATGTTCATCCTTCGTCATCCAGATCCTCTCCTTTACGCACCAGCCGGGCGCTATTGAAGACCACAATGAGCGATCCGGCATTGTGTACGATAGCCGCAACAATCGGCATCAACAACCCCAGACCGGACAGCGTGAGTCCACTCAAAATAAAGATCCCCCCAATGGCCAGGTTTTGATGGATCACCCGCCGCGCGTCACGCGATAACTCGATCAAGAACGGCAGCCGTCGCAGATCGTTGTTCATCAGCGCAATGGTGGCGCTGTGAATGGCCACGTCGCTCCCCGCCGCGCCCATGGCAATGCCGATATCGCCGGCCGCTAAGGCGGGGGCGTCGTTGACGCCGTCGCCGACGAAAGCAACCCGGTGTCCCGTCTGCCGCACCGCCTCGACATAGGCCACTTTGTCCTCGGGCAGGCATTCCGCTTTCACGTCTGAACAATCAATGGCTGTGGCAATCGTTTCCGCGACGCCTTGCCGATCCCCGGTGACCATCGCCACGCGCGTCACCGCAAGCGCTTTCAAGCGTTGCAGTGTGACGGTGGCCTCCGGTCGAAGTTGATCCTCCAGACCAATCCAACCGATATAGCGCCCATCCACAGCAACAAACAAGGCGCTGAATCCGCCGACCCGTTTTTCGTGGTCGGCGGTCATGGCGGGATCGTCCACCCCCTCCTTTTGCAACCACGTGATCCGGCCGCAGGCGACGTGCCGTCCATCGACTACAGCCCGTACACCTTGTCCGGGCTCCTCGTGAAAGGTGCTCGGCTCCGCCAATGCGATACCGGCATCAGTCGCGACCTTTTGCAGGGCTAGGGCGGCCGGATGATTGCTGTGTCGCTCGGCGCTGCCCGCCAAATACAACAACTCCGACGTGGCCTGATGTTCGCGCGGAGCGAGCCGCGCGACACCGAGCACCCCGGTGGTCAGGGTGCCGGTCTTGTCAAAGATGAAGCTGTCCAACCGCGACGCCTCCTCCAAGTCCTGGACGTTCTTGACCAGTATACCCAACCGCGCAGCGGCAGACAGCGCCGCCACCATCGCGGTCGGCGTGGCCAGAATAAAGGCGCAGGGACAGGCAATAATCAGCAACGAGATGACGCGGTTCCAGTCGTCGGTGAAGAACCACACAAATGCAGCCAGCATCAACGCCACTGGCGTGTAATAGCGCGCGTACCGGTCGATCAACCGCATCATCGGCAGCTTTGATTGCTCGGCGGCGAGGATTAATTCGCGCACCCGGCCAAGGGTGGTATCCTCCCCTACGCGGGTCACCTCAACCTCGATTGCGCCGGTCAAGTTTTGTGTGCCCGCAAACACCTCGTCGTCCGGGCCTTTGTCGCGGGGCAAGGATTCGCCGGTGATGGTGGCCTCGTTCAAGGTGGTTTGCCCGGAACGGATGACGCCGTCGGCCGGTACGTTCTCGCCGGGCCGTACCCGTACCCGGTCGCCGACCTGTAACTGGGTGGCCGCGACCTCTTCTTCCACACCAGCGGCCACGCGGCGGGCGGTGGTGGGCGTCATCCGAATCAAGTTTTCGATCGCTTGATGCGCGCCTTCCGCCGAACGCGTTTCGATCACCAACGCCAGCAACATGAAGAAGGCGATGATACCGGCGGTTTGGTAATCGCCGTAGGCCATGGCCGCCAACACGCCCAAGGCGACCAGCTCATTCATCAGCACATTACCGCGCCACAGATCGGCCAGCGCCGTGCGAAAGATCGGCAGCGCAAGCAGCAAGGCCCCGAGAAAGGCGCTGATATCGGCGGCCAACGGATTTTCCGCATACACCCACTGCGCCAGGAACGAGTTTAAGACCAGCGCGGCCCCCAACAACATGGAGCCGACCAGAAAAGCGGAACGAGGGCGAGTTTGGCTGCCGGTGACAACTTGCATGACTTAAAACCCTACCGGTATTCGTACTTCACGTTTGCCGTCCTCCCGCTCGTATACCCAAAGCTGGCGATCCACGCGCGGCAACGCGCGGCGGATCCGGTCTTGCCACAGCGTTTGAGTCATCATCACGGGCTGCAATTGATAGGCCGCCAACAACGAGGTGAACAGGTCGGCATCGGCTTCGGCCACACTCATAATCCGCTGGCGGGCCGCATTTGCCTCAGCCTCAATCCGCGCCGCCTGCCCTTGAGCATCGTTCGTGACCCGCACAGCGTAGGCGCGGGCGGCGCTAATGGCGCGGCTGCGGTCTTGTTCAGCCTCTATCACGGATTCAAAGGCGGCGGCCACCTGTAACGGTGGCGTCATCGCCAGGATGTCGAGGCGATGCAAGTCCACGCCGAGCCCCTGCGCATGCAATCGTTCACGTACCCGCCGGTCCACCTCGCCGCGAAAGCCCTCGACATCGGCGCGTAGGACCGTGTCTACCGCCCATTGTTGCGCCACCAACGCGGTGGCCCGGTCCAATTCCTTGTGCAGGATGCGCTCGGCATCGGCGATACGAAACAGATAGGTCTCCGGATCGCGAACGGTATAACGCACGCCCCAGCGGACATGAATGATGTTGGCGTCGCCGGTCAGGACATAGCCATCGCGCAACGGGCGCAGGGTCGGTCCGCCGGCGCGCGGGCGGGTTTCCCATTGGCGCAGCGGCAGTTGCTCGAACCAGTGGGTGTCCACTTCCATCGACTGAATCCGTTCCGCCGGGACCCGGACAATTTCGGCGATCGGTTTCGGCCACGTCCAATGCAGGCCCGGGGTCTTGATGCGATCGGCGCCGTACCCGGATATCCGGCCAAAGACCAGTACATAGGCGCGCTCATGCTCGCGGACGATGAACACGCCGGACGCGGCATAGGCCAGCGCCACCAGCAACATCCCCCACAAGAGCAAGCGAAAGCTGGCCTGCAACGCCTCTGCCACGGCGGCGCGACCGGCATCTGTACGTTGCTCCACTGGTCCGGGCTGGCTCATTCCCACGCTCCAGGTCCTTTCAGAAGATCGAAGGGCTCCATTTCCGAACTCAACACAACGGTGGCTTGATTGGTTAATACCGTTTCCAATACATCCAGCTTGCGCAGAAACAGGGCGAAATCGGGATGATCATGAAACACGCGGTAGGCATCGGCGGCCGCTGCTTCGCCCTCGGCGCGGATGCGCTGCGCATCGGCGGTGGCCCGCGCCAACACCTGCTCCCGTTCACTGTCAGCCGCCGCCCGAATCCGCAAGGCCTCGCTTTCGCCCTCGGACCGGTATCGCTCGGCCAATTCCGTGCGCTCCGCGCGCATGCGCTCGAACACCCGCTCGGTAATCGACTCCGGCAAGCCAATCCGGCGTATGCCCAGGAAAGACACGCGAATACCGTAACGATCCTCCGCCTCCACTTGCAAAGCGTCGAGGATCTCGGCCTCGATCGCTTCAAAGCGAATCGCCTCGGGATTGACGTTGACGAGACTGGCGAAGGGATAGCGGCCCAGCGTGCCGCTGGTATAACTGCGCAGCAACCCCTCAATACTCCGCTCGGCCTGTTCCAGCGTGCCGACGCGCTCAAGAAACGAAATCGGCTCCATGATTTGCCAGCCGGCATAGACTGCGACCAGAATATTTTTCCCGTCACTGGTGAGCACCTGCTCAAACGGGCCCTCGAAACTTTGTATGCGTTGATCAAACCGGTAGACCCGTTGGATCGGCCATGGCCAGCGCGTATACAAGCCCGCATCCGTAATGCCGCGCACCGGTTGCCCGAACGTCGTCACCACCACGGCATCGCCTTCGCGCACCATGAACAGCAGTTGCATGAGAATGAACAGCATGGCGACGGCCACGCCGCCGAGAAAAAGTATCGCTTTACGCATCATCGAAAGCGGCCCTCCAAGCGGGGATCCTGATCCGACCAATCCGGTATCGATCGACGGTCCCCATCCACGATTAACACTTCAAGATCGGGCGAGGTCGCCACGATCCATTTCGGTACCGGCGCCAAAGCGCGTTCCAGCACATCAAAATATAGGCGGCCGGTGTAGATGCGGGGAAACGCTTCGGCCAATTGCCGGCGGACATCGAATTGGTCCGCTTCCCCGCTCGCGGCCTCGACCCGGCGGGCCCGGTCGGCGCGCGCCAACCACAACTGCTCGTCGCCCTCCGCCGCCGCCAAAGGCAACACACGGTTACGGTAGGCGCGGGCGGTGAGCACGGCCGTTTCCCGCTCCTCCAACGAACCGATCACCGCTTCGAAAGCGGGCGCGACCGGGATCGGCGGATGTACCCCGTGCAAGCCCAGGAAGAGAATTTCCACGCCCAAAGACAAGGCGTCGGCATCGGCTTGCACCGATTCGAACAAGGCCCGGCCGGCCGCTTTGCGGTCTGCGCCGAGCAACTCGATCAAGTCGCGGCCCGCCAATTCGCGCGTCAAGTGGCGATAGGTCAACAACCGCAACAGTTCATCGGCGTCCGTGTGGGTATAGACATAGTGATAGAGATTGGTGATTTGATATTGGATCGGCACATTCACCGTGATGAAATTCACGGGTACCGCTTGGTCGCGCTCCTCCCATTCCGCCATCCAGTCGCGGTTGGCGACTACAAACGTTTCCTCGCGCAAGAAATGCGGCTGAGTCCACAGCAATACCGGCGGCGTGGCTTGGTCCGGATCGATTTCATAGCCCACGTGCGTGGTCAAAACGCGTTGTGCCGGATAGCGACGGACCTGGTCGAAAGGCCAGGGCCAAGTCAGGTGCAGGCCGCTCGACAGGTACCGGGGTTCGCCGGTTGCCGTCAGTGGCTGACCGAGTCGTTCCAGGATGGCCCGTTCCTCAGGGCCGATGACAACGACGGCGGACAGCCCGTACAGAAACAGGATTTGTGCGCTAATCAAGGGCAGCAGCGCCCGACGCAGAAAGCGATAGAACCCGGTTTCCGACACGCTGAAACCAAATTGATAATCCAGGGTTTGCGCCAAGCCAATCGTCCATGAACGCGGATCCGTAAGCAGGGCGGTGAGACGACTTTCGTAGGTGCGCACCCAATCGTCTTTTCGGCGTGGTCGATACCAATAGCCAATGGTATTCACGATCCATTCGAGGCTGACACCCCACAGGTAGACGACCCCGATCCGCCGCATCCAGCCATCGGCTGCGGGCGACGCGAGTTCGGTCACCATCGCCGCCGCCCCGGTTAGCGCGTAGCCCCACGCCAGCAGCAACAGGAACGTAGCCACACCGCGTAACCAGCGATGCGCGTCAATCCGGCTAAGGCCCAGCAATAGACGACCGAACAGGAACCAGACAAAGGCCTGGCCAAACAAACAGGCGGCGGCAAACAAGCCGTGTGCCGTCAGGTCCACTAGCCGTGCGGCGTCCGGCCAGATGCGCCAAGCCCACCAGGCCATGCCGACCGCCAGCAACGGGGCCAGACCGGGCATGAACCATTTTTCGTACTGATCCCGCGCGTGGCTATAGGACCCAGAGTCCGTTTCCGTGTCGGCGCCGAAAAGGGAGCTATTCTCCGGACGCTGCCGCAGCTTCTGGCGATCGCTCGCTTCAGTGGCTGCCAAGCGATGAAACCGGAACCGCACCCACAAGGCCGCCGACAACACAATCAGCGTGACCAAATACGGGTACAGCATATGCAGCGCGTGGAGGCCGGTATAGGCCGACAAGGCATAGTTAATCAGCAGGCCGACCAGCCCCAACAGAAATACCGTCAGCAATAAGGACTCGTTTCGGGTCGACGTCATGCCTGCACATCCATATGTCGAAAAGCTACTAGACCTAATAACAGGACGCCGAATAGATAGAGCATCGCATACCCCCCGACCATGGCCACATACGACCATGGCACCGTCCCGTGCCCGGTCAGCGCGTCCACCACCCAAAAATGTTGCCAGTTGGGTAACAAATGATACAGCGTCGAAGCCAGGATCGAGGCCTCGGCGCGGGCGCCGAAATAGTAGTCGGACAGTAAGCCAAGAAAGAACAGGGCGCCGCAGCCCACCAACGTGGGAATGGTACGCAGTCGGGTGGCCAAGGCCACGCTGATACCCGACAGGACCAGGATCGCTAAGGCAATCAGCGTCGCCACCGGCAGCACCCGCCAATCATAGAGGTCGCCAAAGGGCATGCGTCCGCCTTCGTGATGAACCAGTCCGCCCGCGCCAAACGCGAGGGTCAAGAGCAGCATCAACGTCATGTACGCGGTGGAAATGAAGGGGCGACGCAGCAGGAAGTTAATTAGTCCGGCCAACATAAAGGCACTGGCCAAGGCCGCCAGAAGCGGGCCGGCACCCCACCAATCGACCTCGTAAGGCTGGGCCGCCGCGCGGGTCGACAACAGAACCGCCATCGTCATGCCGAAGCAAAAGAGGAGCATCACCGACGCAATGCCAACGTACTTGGCCAGTAGGAATACCCAGCGCTGCACCGGTTTACTGAGCACGGCCGAAACCGTGCCGCGGCGGATTTCATCCGCTAGCGCGGCGCTGGCCAAGTGGGCGCCGAGAATTAGACCGGCCACCCACATAAACGCCAAACCACCGTCCCGGACGAACCGGGCCGATTCACCCAACGTGTGCGAGAGCACCAAGGGCAAGAGGGCCACCAAAAGGAGAACCGTTGAAAACAGCAGGAAACCGATCGGTTGCCGAATCGCCTCCAAGGCGGTTAATCGGGCAATGGTTATGAACTGTTGCAGCCAGATTTTCATTGATAGCAAATTAGACCCGCACGTCAGCTTGACGTTCGATCGCAGTATGCCTGCATGAGCCGGATAGCGCAAGGCAGGGACGAGATCTCGTTAGGACAGACTTTAACTGTCAGGCTTAAGCGGATCCACGTGCCCGAAGGGCTGCTACGCGGGGAAACGGCTTAGGGACAGAGAAACTGTGAGAAACCATGCCTTCTAAGATAGCCACAAATGGCGCAAGAATCACAAAAGGGTTTCTGCTACAATTCTTTGTGGCTTATGTGCTTCTTGTGGCCAATTCCAGAATTAGAAGAATTAGGGACAGAGAAACTGTGGTGCTTGGCTGTAGCCGCGCACGCTGGGCGCGGTCGAGAAAGATGAAGATCAAGGGGCGACCCTGACGAGCCGAGCCGGGATTTCGGGATGAAATCACGCCAGCCGCAGAGGGCTGGCCTACAACCCCCGGTAGAATGACACGCATGAGTATGATGCCCGTTCGTAGTCCCGCCTTTAGGCGGTCATCTGTGCGAGACGTTATAAAACATGCCGAGCTGGGGCTCGGCGTTCCCGGGAGACGGCAACCTGAT
>SKLK01000174.1 GCA_007123265.1 Kiritimatiellia bacterium | reverse complement strand
CGGTTTTGCACTTGGGGCGGCCTTGGATGGTATACTGGTTTTTCCCGTATCCCAACACCTTGGGTATGTGGCCCCAATTCCGTAGCCCGCTGATGTGGGACGTATTTGCGATTTCCGCCTATGCCACGATCTCCGCCTTGTTCTGGTATATCGGTATGGTACCGGATTTGGCGACGATGCGTGACCGGGCGCGGGTGAAGATTCAAAAGATTATTTACGGCATCTTTGCCGTTGGCTGGCGCGGGTCCGCGACCCATTGGCACCGGTACGAAGTGGCCTATACTCTCTTTGCGGGGCTGGCGACGCCCTTGGTGGTGTCGGTGCACAGTATCGTCGCGCTTGATTTTGCGACGTCGGTGATCCCCGGATGGCACACCACCATCTTCCCGCCCTATTTCGTTGCTGGAGCCGTCTTTTCGGGCTTTGCGATGGTGCTAACGCTGATTATTCCGCTTCGGAAGATCTATCACCTTGAGCATTTCATCACCTTGCGCCATATCGACAACATGTCGAAGATCATGCTGGCGAATGGGTTAATCGTGTTCTATGGCTATTTGAACGAAGTCTTCTTCGGTTGGTACAGCGCCCACGAATTTGAGATGTACATGATATGGAACCGCATGACCGGTCCCTATGCCTGGTCGTTCTGGGCCTTGATATTTTGTAACGGGGTTGTACCGCAATTGCTGTGGCTGCGGCGAATTCGCCTCAATACCATCGCGATCTTCTGCATCGCCATCGTCATTAATATCGGCATGTGGCTCGAGCGTTTTGTGATTGTGGTCACCAGCCTGCACCGTGATTTCCTGCCGTCCTCTTGGGGCATGTATACGCCGACGGGCTGGGATTGGGCCATGTACGCAGGCAGCGCCGGCTTCTTCTTCTTTGCCATGTTCCTGTTCCTGCGTTGGGTGCCCATGATTTCGATTTTTGAAGTTAAGGAAGTGGTTCACAAAATGGAGCACACGCACAACTCATGAGCCAAGCGTCCAGTCAACAGGCCCTATTTGGTATCGCCGCGGAATATGCCGACGATGCCGCCTTGTTAGATGCAGCCAGGCAGGCGCGTCAGGCGGGGTACACGGTATTGGAGGCCTATTCCCCGGTGCCGGTGCATGGGTTGTATGAAGTGCTGGGTGGCAAGCGAACCAAATTGCCCATGCTCACCCTGCTGGGTGGCGTCTTGGGTTTGATTGGTGGCTATGCCCTGCAGATCTGGGTCTCGGCCATCGAATATCCCATCAATGTCGGCGGGCGACCCTACATTAGTTGGGGGGCGTTTTTCCCCGTTGGCTTCGCGTGCACGATTCTCGGCGCGGGATTGGCGACCTTTATTGGCATGTTCGCCATGAACAAGTTTCCTGAGCCGTATCACCCGATATTCAATACCCCTAACTTCGATCAGGCGACAAAAGACCGGTACTTCCTCTGTATTGAGGCCGCCGACCCCCAATTTGATCGCAATGCCGTGCGCGATTTTCTCTCAAAGACCCAGGCCACGACGGTCTCGGAGGTGGATGAATAATGGCTAGGCATCCGCAAACAAGATGGAAACGCCTGCCTCTGTGGGTTGCGATGGGGCTGGCTATGCCGCTACTGTTTTTGAGCGGTGGTTGTGAATTGCGTAAGAAGATGTACGATCAGCCACGCTACAAGACCTATGCCGAAAGTGAATTCTTTGAAGATGGAAGCTCCGCGCGGCCGCTGGTCGAAGGCACGGTCCCACGCGGTTTTCTGCGCGAGGATGACCACTTTTATCGCGGTACCGTGAACGGCGAATTTGCGCGCGAATTACCGGATCAGATCGACGTCACGGAGGAGTTGCTGCTGCGTGGCAAGGAACGCTACCAAATCTTCTGTTCGGTCTGCCATGATCCAGCCGGCTACGGCAACGGCATGGTGGTCCAGCGAGGCTTTAAGGAGCCGGAATCCTTCCATACCGATCGCCTCCGCCAAGCGGCGAACGGCTACTACTATGAGGTCATCAGTAACGGCTTCGGCATGATGGCCGGCTACGCCTATCAGGTCAAACCGGAGGATCGGTGGGCGATTATCGCCTACATTCGCACCTTGCAGTTAAGTCAGTACGCGACCTGGGATCATGTGCCGGAATCGGTTCGCGCGGATGTGGAGGCGGGGCGCTTATGAATCAGTCCGCTTCCATTCCTTTGATCGAGAACGTAGGCCGTCGCAGCCTTTGGGTCGGTATTGGTTTCGGTGTGCTAGCGCTGATCGGCTGGCTGCTGAATCCGGCCGCCTTCTATCAGGCGTACCTGATCGGCTACCTCTTTTGGTTGGCCATCGCGTTGGGCAGCTTGATTACGCTGATGATTCATCATGTCGCCGGCGGCACCTGGTTGTATGTGATTCGCCGTCCCATGGAGGCGGCCATCCGCACCTTGCCGCTATTGGCGATCCTGTTTCTGCCGATTCTGTTGGGTATGTCGTCCCTGTACCCTTGGTCCGTTGCGGAGATCGTCGCCGATGATAAATACCTGCAATTCAAATCGCCGTATTTGAATACGCCGTTCTTCGTGTTGCGGGCTGTGATCTATTTTGCGGTGTGGTGTACGCTAGGACATTTTCTGGTCAAGTGGTCGGCGCAACAGGATGCCAGTGGCGACCCGCTGTTGAATCGCCCGTTGCGGGTCCTTAGCGGCGGAGGGATCGTGGCGTATGTGTTGACGGCAACATTTGCGTCGTTCGACTGGATGATGTCGGTCGATCCGCATTGGTTTTCCTCCATCTATGGACCGATCTTCATGGTCAGCCAAGGCTTAGGCGCGCTGTGTTTCCTACTGATTGCCCTCGCACTCTTGGCCCGGAGCGAGCCGCTGGCCAGCGTCGTAACCCAAGACCGCTACCACGACTTGGGTAAATGGTTGTTTGCCTTGGTCATGTTGTGGGCGTACATGATGTTTTCCCAGTTTCTGATCATTTGGTCCGGGAATTTGCCGGAACACATCGCGTGGTACTTGCGTCGCTCCGGGTCCGACTGGAAAGTGCTGGCCTTGATTTTGACGCTCTTCCACTTCCTGGTACCCTTTATCGTTCTGCTTTCTCGCCTGGCCAAACAGCGATCCGCCATTCTGGTCAAGCTAGCGATCGGACTACTGGTTTTGCGATTTTTTGATCTGTTCTGGTTACTGGCTCCTGATCTCCATGATGGCGTGTTTGTCCTGCATTGGCTGGACTTGGTGGTGCCTGTTGCATTGGGCGGGCTCTGGCTTGCGGCGTATGCGCAACGTTTAAGTGATCGCCCCTTGTTGGTTTTACATGATCCGCGCTTTCCAGCCGACACCGTGAAGGGAGGGGATCACCATGAGTGAGTCTCCGCAGAACCCGAATCCGGATTATCAGGACCGGGATATTCTGATTCGCCCGATCATGTATTTCATGGGCGGCTTACTGGTTGTTACGCTGATTATCCTCGGTGGATTGGTTCTGTTTTTCCGGGTGATGGATCAGCAAATGGATAAAGCCGAAGCGGACATCCCGCCGGCCGCGCGGGAACGTGTTTTGCCGCCGGAACCACGCTTGATCGTCGATGAGAAGATGGGGTTGGAGGAGTATTTGGCCAATGCGCGGGCGATCCTGGATCATTATCAGCGCCTGGACGATGAACGCGTTCGAATCCCGATTCACGTGGCGATTGATCAGGTAGTGCGCGAGGGGTTACCCCGCTGGGAACCGGTTTCGGATCCGGTGGTCACGCCGACCGATGTCGAATAAGCTCCTTGTGCCGGATCAAACGAACGGGACGATAGAAGCGCAGTTAGTGACGCGTCGATTCCGTGGAAGCGGCCTTGAATTTCGCGGGAAACGTCATAAAGTTTGCGCCAATAAGGTATGAATACATTTAGTGCATGAAAACTAAGCAAATAGTGAAGCGATTATTTTTGATCGGCCTGTGTATTGGATTATCAGCCGACTGGGCACAGGGTCGCCCCGAAGACCAGGTCATGGAGCGTGTGCGGTTTGACCAAAATCTCGATGCCGCTCTGCCGTTGGAGGTGGAATTCACCAACCATGACGGCGAGACGATAGCCTTTGGCCATTTGTTCGGTGAACGACCGGTGATCATTGTGCCGATGTACTTCAACTGCCCGATGCTATGTGGTTTGATCGTGAATGGTCTGCTGGATTCATTGCGGGAAGTCGCCTTCGATGCAGGTGAAGACTTTCATGTGGCGGTGATCAGTTTTGATCCGCGGGAAACCGCATCATTAGCGGAAGCGAATCGGCAGGCGTTTTTGGAGCGCTATGACCGTCCCGGCACGGAAGCGGGTATCCACTTTTTGGTTGGGGAAGAGCCCTCGATCCGTGCAGTCATGGACACGATCGGATTCCATTACGAGTGGGTGCCTGAAATCAACGATTTCGCCCATGCCAGTGGTATCGTCTTGGCCACACCGGAAGGACGTCTATCGCGCTATTTCTATGGAATTTTATATCCGCCCCGTGATGTGCGGTTAGGGCTGGTGGAAGCATCGGAAAACCGGATCGGCTCCGCCGTTGATCGGTTGATGTTGTTTTGTTACCAGTACGACCCGGCCACTGCCCAGTATGGCTTGCTGATTCATCGCGTCGTTAACGCGGCGGCGGCCAGTACCGCCACCTTGTTGGCGGCTTTCGTCTTCATCATGCTGCGCATGGAAAAGCAGCGCAAGATTCATCCCTCATCCCAGCCCGCTGAACCCTCATGAATATCTTGTCCAGCTTTCTACCCGATCAGGCATCCACGCTCGCTGCGGATGTGGATCAATTGTATCTATTTTTGATCGGTGTATCGATGTTCTTCTGCCTGCTCATTGGTGGGCTCGTGATCGGATTCGTCTTTAAATTCCGCCGCCGGTCGGACGCGGATCGGCCTGCACCCACGCGTGAAAATCACGGGCTGGAGATCCTCTGGTCGGTGATTCCGCTGGTGCTGGTGATCATCATGTTTGTTTGGGGCGCGGTACTGTTCTACAAGCAGTGGCGGCCACCGGCCGATGCCATGGAGATCCTGGTAACCGGCAAGCAGTGGATGTGGAAAATGCAGCATCCCAGCGGTCGATCGGAAATCAACGACCTGCATGTCCCACTCGGTCGACCGATTCGCTTGACGATGACCTCCGAGGATGTGATTCACAGTTTCTTTATCCCGGCTTTCCGCACCAAAGCCGATGTAGTGCCTGGGCGCTATACCCGCACGTGGTTTACCCCGACTCAACTCGGCAGTTTCCATCTGTTTTGTGCCGAATATTGTGGCGCCGAACATTCCTTGATGAAGGGTTGGGTTCACGTTGTTGAGGAAGAGGAATACGAACGGTGGGCGAGGGGAGACGACCTCGATACGGCTTTACTGTCGCCTGTCGAGGCCGGTGAACGTTTATTTACGGAGTTGGGATGTATGGCCTGCCATAACCCGGACTCAGGCGCTTTGGGACCAGCATTGGATGGCCTGTTTATGTCCGAGGTTACATTGGTGGATGGACGCGTGGTGGTCGCCGATGAAGCCTACATTCGGGAATCGATTTTGGAGCCAATGGCTAAAGTAACCGCAGGATATCAACCCTTGATGCCGACGTATAAGGGGCAGATCGACGAAGCACAACTGATGCAGATTATCTCGTATATCAAATCGCTCTGAGCATTGGCGATGAGGCACACGCATGACGAAATCTAGGACACACTATTTAAATGTGAATCACACGGTGGGATCGTGGTTGTTCACCGTCGATCACAAGCGGATTGGCTTGATGTACCTCGGCACCATTCTGTTTTTCTTTCTGCTGGGTGGGATCGCGGCGGTCCTGTTCCGCGTTGAGCTGATGACGCCCGGGTCGACCTTGATGGAAAGCGAGACCTACAATCGCCTGTTCACGATGCACGGGATCACCATGATCTTTTTCTTCCTGGTCCCGTCGATTCCGGCCGTGCTGGGTAATTTTCTGTTGCCGATTATGCTGGGCGCAAAGGATTTGGCCTTCCCAAAACTGAATTTAGCCAGTTGGTATGTGTTTACCATCGGCGGTTTACTGGGCCTGGGATCGATTATCTTTGGTGGTGTGGACACGGGCTGGACCTTTTACACCCCCTACAGTAGCACCTATGCCAACTCCCAGGTAATCCTCGCAGCGCTGGGCATTTTTATCGCCGGTTTCGCCTCCATCATGACGGGACTGAATTTTATCGTCACCATTCACAAGATGCGGGCGCCAGGGCTGACGTGGTTTCGTTTACCCCTCTTCGTATGGGCGCATTACGCCACATCGATCATCATTATCCTCGGCACACCGGTGATCGCGATCACCATTCTTTTGGTGGCTATTGAGCGCATTTTCCAAGTCGGGATTTTTGACCCGGCACTGGGCGGGGATCCGGTCCTGTTCCAGCACCTCTTCTGGTTTTACTCGCATCCCGCCGTCTACATTATGATTCTGCCCGGCATGGGGGTGATCAGCGAGATTATCGCCTGCTTCTCCCGCAAGCGCATCTTTGGCTACAAGGTCGTGGCGATGTCCAGCTTGGCCATCGCGATCCTCGGCTTCTTCGTCTGGGGCCATCACATGTTTGTCAGCAGCCAGTCCATGTACGCGGGCATGGTCTTTTCGATTCTATCCTTTCTGGTCGCCATCCCATCGGCGATCAAGGTGTTTAACTGGACCGCCACCTTGTACGGGGGATCGATCAAGCTCGACACGCCCATGCTCTACGCGCTGGGTTTTATCGGGTTGTTCACGATTGGGGGCTTAACCGGCCTGTTCCTTGCCACCATGGCCATCAATATTCATGTGCACGACACCTATTTCGTCGTGGCCCATTTCCATTACGTCATGGTGGGAGGCATGGTAATGGCGTTCTTCGGCGGACTCCATTTCTGGTGGCCGAAGATGACGGGGCGCCATTTCTCGGAAATGCTTGGCCGCATCACAGCCGTCGTTATCTTTATCGGTTTCAATCTTACTTTCTTCCCGCAATTCATTGTCGGCTATCTGGGCATGCCGCGCCGGTACCATATTTACCCTGAAGAATTTCAAATTTTCCATGTGCTATCGACCGCCGGTGCCGCCGTGTTGGCCGTCGGGTATCTGTTGATGGCCGCTTATTTGTTCCATTCGCTCATTCTCGGCAAACGCTCCAGCCGTAATCCCTGGAAAGCGATCGGACTGGAGTGGACCATTCCGTCGCCACCGCCGACCGAGAACTTCATCGACACGCCCGTCGTTGATTACGAGGCGTACGATTATTCGCTGGAACGTGCTTATGAAGATGACGAGGAGGACCACTCATGAGCCACGACGCTTCGCATCCGGCCCATTTGGCTCATCACTTTGACAGTCCCGAGCAACAGAATCAGTCCTCGTCGCTTGGGATGTGGCTGTTTCTGGCTCAGGAGGTCATGTTTTTTGGCGGCTTGTTTGTCGCCTATGCGGTTTATCGCTTCAAGTATGCGGACGCTTTCGCGGTCGCCAGCGGCCATCTCAGCCTGTTTTGGGGTGCCGTCAATACCGTCGTCCTCATCTGCAGTAGCCTAACCATGGCCTTAGCCGTACGTTGTGGGCAACTGGGCGACAAACGCGGCATCATTCGCTATGTCGTCGCGACGATGATCCTGGCCAGCGTCTTTCTGGGTATCAAAGGATTGGAATACGCCCACAAGTATGAAGATCAACTGGTGCCCGGCCCGCAATTCGAGTACGTGCCTGACTTCGATAGCTATAGCGTGCCGGTGACGGCTGAAACCGCCGACCCGAATTTCGCCGGCCATGTCCAGCTCTTCTACTCGTTCTACTTTGTCATGACCGGGTTGCATGCGTTGCACATGGTGATCGGTTTGGGCCTGATGGTTTGGCTGATCGTCAAAGCCGCGAAGAATCATTTTTCGAGCGAGTATTATACCCCTGTTGAAATGACCGGGCTGTATTGGCACTTTGTCGATATCGTCTGGATCTTCTTGTTCCCCTTGGTCTACCTGGTCTGGAGGCATTAATGAGTAGCCCATCCGATCATCATCATGTCATGCCGGTTCGCACGTATCTCAATGTGTTTGGGGCGCTGCTGGTGCTGACGGTATTGACCGTCGTCGTGGCCTTCTTCGATCTAGGCCCGCTAAATGTCGCCGTCGCTGTCACCATTGCGTCAGCCAAGGCCTATGTCGTGCTGTTGTATTTCATGCACGTGCGCTATTCCAACCGCATCATATGGCTGACTGCTGCAGCCGGATTTGTCTGGTTTGTCCTGATGCTAGCCTTGACCTTGTCCGACTATGCCACGCGCGGATGGCTACCGTATCCCGAGGCGTGGTAGCAAAAAGGTGACGGCTCGCCCCCGCAACTCGCCGACTCGTGCGACCCACTACGGTTTAATCGCGGGCGGTGCAGCCCTACTGACCGGGTTCCTGATTGCCGAATGGTTTGCGCCCGCTAACCGGCAAATGGGGTGGGGGGGCATGTGGCGTAGCTTATATGGGCTGCCCGGCTATATCTTGGCTGCATTCATCTGGGGTTTCACGCTACACCGCACCCTGAGACGCGAACATCGACGCCGTGTGCCGGTGTCCGCTCGACTGCGGAGCGTGATGGGAAAGTTTTCGCAGGGCTTGGTAATTATGCTTTTTATTCAGTTGAGTCTCGGACAAGGACTCCGGCATGTCGGCTGGTCGCCTGCGCTGCTGATCGCGCATATCTTTCTTGCTTTGGGGGTATTATTTTGTGCCCTCATCATTGCTGTAACGGCCACAGGACTGGTTGCCGGTGCGGAGACCGCCGCGATCCGCTGGCCGGCCTATGGCTTGGCCGCGTGGGTGCCGGGGCAGATCATCCTCGGTATCTTTGCATTTGCTTTACCCGATCAATCCGTTACGGGTATCCTGCATCGGTTATCTGCCATTATCCTCGTCGGCTTGGCCGTCATGACCGCCGTAGCCATCCGACACACGTTACGTAGCGATACAGATGAAAACGCTTAAGCCATATCTCGAAATGTCCAAGCTAAGAATCGTGACACTCGTCCTGATTACCACGTCGATCGGCTTTTTCCTTGGCCAGCAACACCAAGGGGTAGGGGACTGGGGTTGGGGACTATGGCTGTTGACGCTGCTCGGTACCGGTATGGCCGCTTCTGGGGCCGCCTGTTTGAACAACTATTTGGAACGGGACCTCGACGGCCTCATGTCCCGCACCCGCAATCGCGCCTTACCCTCCGGGTCGATTCATCCCGTTTCCGCTCTGCTCTATGGCATCAATATGGTTTTGTGCGGCGTGGCGCTATTGGTGATGACCGCGAATCTGCTGACTGGATTCATCGTCCTATTGACCGCTTTTCTCTATGTTCTCGTGTATACGCCTTTAAAACGCTCAACCTGGCTGAATACGTCCATCGGGGCGATTCCCGGCGCCTTGCCCCCTGTGAGTGGATGGACAGCGGTGACAGGCAGCATTGATGTCGGGGCTCTGGCGCTCTTTGCCATTCTATTCATTTGGCAACATCCGCACTTTTATGCCATCGCCTGGATGTGCCGGGACGACTATCGGCAGGCTGGGTTTAAGATGTTGTCCGTTGTCGACGAATCCGGGAAGCGCATGTTCCGGCACATCCTCATACACTCAGTGTTACTGATTATCGTCGCCACCATACCGACCCTGATCGGTATGACCGGATGGATTTATCTGATCGGATCGGTTGGACTAGGTCTCATGGTGTTGTGGGTCGGCTGGGACTTGTCACAAAGCGCGAGTCTTATAGACGCCCGCAAACTGCTACGGGCCTCCGTGTATTATCTGCCCATCCTGTTTGGCCTAATCATTGCGGACATCCTTTGGTTATAGAAGCCGACCTATAGAACCACGGATGGACACTGATAAACACGGATTGTTGAAATATTTGTCATGTCGAGCGTAGCGAAGCGAAACAGTAACGTCGCATAATATATCTTATGTCTACTAATGTGTCTACGGGTTGTGGTTGGTCGGTCTCTTGGGGCTGCATATGGGTGCGCCTAAATCAGGTGCCGGAGGATTCGGTGATCAATTCCTCGTACACCGACCGATACAATGCGGCAGAGCGTTGCCAGGAAAAGTCCTCCTTCATGATCCGCCGCTGTGTTCGTTCCCAGCCTTCATGATCCTGGTAGTGCAACAGGGCCGCCTTTAACGCGGCCACTAGTTCCGTGGCCTCGTACCGGATGAATTT
>SKLK01000247.1 GCA_007123265.1 Kiritimatiellia bacterium | reverse complement strand
ATCATCCAAAGCGCCGCCAAGCGGCGCACTCCAAAGTGCGCTGAACACGCTTTTTTGGACTGCGGCGCTATGCGCCGCTTTGGACTTCCCTCAAGCTCTCCCGGCGTCGCAGAGCTCCGCCGTCCATCCAGAAAGACAACGGGTTTTGATCCGCAAGAGCGGTCACTGCAATTGAACGTGTCTGGCCATCATCAATTTGTCGACCACGTGCAGGTCAGCCCGCGAAAAGGGATACTGCCGTAGATCGGCAATCGTGCACCACCGATAGTCGGCGCACTCGATCGGGCGGGGCCGGCCTTTGCGAATGCGACACCAATAGACATGTAACGCAATGGTGAAATGACTATAGGCATGGCGCACAACCATCAATCGATCGCCGATCTCGACCCCGATCCCTAATTCCTCCCGAAGTTCACGGGCCACACAATCCGGCATGGCTTCACCGGCTTCACAGGTGCCCCCGGGAAATTCCCATAATCCGCCCAGCATCGCTTCCGCCCGCCGCTGCGCAATCAGCACCTGTCCTTTGCGGTTGACGATGACCCCCGCGCCCACCTCCTTGTGAGGCACTTTCTTCTTCGGCGAACGACGCGGATAGGCGGTGGGTTCACCGGCTTGATAGCCCGCGCACACCGACGCCATCGGACAATGCGCACATAATGGGTTACGCGGCAAACAAACCGTCGCACCCAGTTCCATCAAAGCCTCGTTCCCCTCCCCGGCCTGACCCGGAATCAACACATCATCCGCCACCGATTGCAATACCCGCCGGGTCGCCCCCTTGCTCGTATCTCCATCATAGGCGAATAGGCGGGTCAATACCCGGATCACATTGCCATCGAGCACGGCGTAATTCTGGCCAAAAGCAAGGCTGGCAATGGCTGCCGCCATATACGGCCCAACACCAGGCAGCGCCCGTATGGCTTCATAGTTGCGCGGGAAACGACCGCCATGTTCAGCAACGATGATTTGCGCAGCCGCGCGCAAATTCCGAGCCCGCGAGTAATAGCCCAATCCTTCCCACTGCTTCATCAGCGCATCCGAAGACGCCCCGGCTAAGCGGCGAATCGAGGGGAACGCGCGCAGAAAGCGCCGATAATACGGGATGACCTGGTCCACCCGTGTCTGGGTCAACATGGATTCAGCAATCCAAACGCGATAAGGTGTCCGGTTCCGGCGCCACGGTAAATCCCGTTGGTGCGTCAAGAACCAAGGGATCAAGCGCCGCTTAATCGCCCGCTGGACGCGCCGTTTGGCCTGATCCAATGGTGCCCCCATTATTCCAGTGAGAATGAATCGTCCGACTCATCCAGTAGCTTCAGGTCGGGCAACGAACGGGGGGGCGGTGCCAAATCCTCCGGATCAATCACCTCGGGGCCGTCGACTTCCTTCAACAACGTGTTGACCTGCCAACGATAGCCGGTTTTCAAAATCCGGTAGTCAAAATCACGCACCGTATGGATGTAGCGCACCTCAAACTGGTGCGCGCCTTTGCGCTGCCCCTCCCATTGCGGCAGCATCACATCCCCATCGATCCGGTCTCGACGATACGCCACCCATTCCTTCGTGTTGCCCTCAAAGTCGTCCGGTGCCATCGCCATTTGCACCAACTCAATCGCCCCCTCAATGCTGTTGATCTGGGTCATGTGCCGCATCAAGGCCCGGTCGGCCTCTCGACTGCCCACCCGGTCATCGATAAAATGTACATCGTCATCCGCGACCGGTCCACAGCCGCTGATCCACATTCCCAAACAAACGATCGACAGCCCCGCACGCATGGCTTGCAGACGCGTCTTCTTTCGTGGCATCGCGGGCGGCATCTTCATGATTTCACCCGGCCGGTTTCAAGGCTTCGGCCAAGGCATCACACAAATAATCCAGATTACCTGAGGTGATGCCCGCCACATTAATTCGCCCGCCTTTGACGATGTAGATGCCTTTTTGCTCACGCAGAAAGGCAACCTGCGAATCGGTCAACCCGCTAAACGAAAACATCCCCTTCTGGCTTTCGATGAATGAGAAATCCCGATCGACGCCCCGTTCTTTCAGTCCCACCACCAACGCGGATCGCACCGACTGAATGCGTTCTCGAATGGTCGCAACCTCAGCCTCCCACTGTTCGCGTAAGGCCGGATCATTTAAAACAGTCGTAACGATTAATCCGCCGTGCGCCGGGGGATTCGAGTAGAGGACGCGGATCGTCTTTTCCAAATGGCTAAAGGCGGCGGTGGCCGCCGAGGCGGTGGCGGCCATCAAGGACAAGGCTCCTGTCCGCTCCCTGTACAAGCCAAAGTTTTTGCTGAAGGAGCTGGCCACAAACAATTCGGGCACCTGATCGACGAGCGCCAGCAACCCGCGGCGATCCGTTTCCAAATCAACGCCCAATCCTTGATACGCAAAATCCAAAAACGGCGTCCACCTGCGGTCCGCTGCCAGGCGGCCCACGGCCGACCACTGTGCTTCGGTCAAATCCACCCCCGTCGGGTTATGGCAACACACGTGCAGCAAAACGATGTCGTCTGCGGGAACCCCGTCGAGTGCAGTCATCATACCTGCCTCGTTTAAGCCTTTGTGAGCGGCATCGTAATAGGGATAGACCTCGACCCGGAAACCAGCGGCTGTAAAAATTCCCCGATGATTGGCCCATGTCGGATCGCTCAACCACACCGTGGCATCGGGACGAAGCTGTTTGAGCAATTCGGCGCCCACCCGCAATCCACCGGTCCCGCCCGGCGTATGCGCCGTGCGCACGCGTTCGGCATGCAGTGCCGGATGCCCCTCTCCCAAAAGCAACCTTTGCACATGCGTCTTGTAATCCGGGGCGCCACCGATGGAGAGATAGGACTTGCTGGACTCCGTCTCCAACAACACTTTTTCCGCCGCCTTGACCGAGGCCATAACCGGCGTGCGCCCCTGATCATCCTGGTACACACCGACACCGAGATTGATCTTCTCCGGTCGTTCATCGGCCTTGAAGGCCTCCGTCAATCCGAGAATGGCATCTGGAGGGGCGGGCGTTAGTGTGTCAAATAAGTTCATAGCCATCCGGGGGTAAGGGATTAAATTCCGTGCCGAGCCAGTAGCTTTTGCAAACCGTCGCGATGTATTTTGATAATCTTCATTTCCCGCTGGGCATTCTCCGGCGAATCCGATGCATGTGCCGCGTTGACCATGACGTCCTGTCCGTACTCCTTACGCACCGATCCCGGCTCAGCCTTGCTGGGATCCGTCGGCCCCAGGATGCTGCGGATTTTACTCACCGCATCACGTCCAGAATAAACCAATGCCAAAATTCGCGCCTCACCAGGGACGCCGAATTCCTCCGGCTTGCAGGAGGGGGCCCAACGTCCGGTCATAAACTCGACGAGTTCATTAAAGATGCGATCACCGACATGCGGTCCGATCAGCTCGCCGAGCGGGTCCTCCACCTCATCCGGCAACGGATGCCCCAAGGCCGCTTCAATTGCCTGACGCGACCGCATCGCCGTTTCCGCTTTTCGCTTGCTTCGCAGGATTTCCTTCACCGGCCCGTAGAACTCAAGCGCTTCTTCCACGCTCAAGCGGTCAATTTTGGCGCCGACAATTTGCAAGCCGGACGAGGAAAAAATATCAATGATGATTCCCGGCCGCACACTGGCAAACCGGAAGTTGTCCGGTTTCAGCAACACCAGCGTCTGTTCGATATCGTCGCCATCCGGCGCCACGGCCAAATTCTTCAATGGCCGCTCATCCGCTTCGGTACCGTTAACCCATAGCTGCAGTACTTCGGCCGTCTTTTCCGCCGTCGGACTCGAAATCACGGCGGGCTCGAGGAAGACCACATCGCCCGCCTCGTTGCGCACCAAATCCCCGTAGGTATCGCGAATGGACTGGGCCGACATGGGACGGGCGGTAAACGATCCAATCGCCTGATTAATTCGTTGGATGGCATTTTCGCCTTCGAACAACAGCAGCATGGTTCGCCGGCGCTTACCGGTGTTCGCCTCCGGCGCAAACGAACCGGCCACGTAGGTCGACAACAATTGGCCCTCATCAAAGTCCGTTCCCTCGGTATTGCCGTGATCCCGCAACAGGGCCGCATAATCGTCCACAAGTTGCTGGGAGGGCGCGATCATGCGCACCCCCACCAAGTCTAACCCGGTCCGCAAAATCAATCGTCCGATGATCCCACCGGTACGCGATTTCCTGAGTGAATAGGGTGTAATCAGTGCTAAAGCCAACTCGTTCGCCATAATACTCCTCGTCAAGATGTGAATTGGCAGGAGGTTACGGATTAGCCGGTACACGATCAAGCGGAAAGCGATCCGGGGCAGCCTCAACACGATTTTTCCAACGATTGGAAAACGCCGCAAAAAAGTTTCCAACGATTGGAAAAACGGTACAAAAGTTTTCCAACGATTGGAAAATGGCGAGGGTCAGGAATTCGCGGCCCTAGGGCGTCTTCAGGTGCGGCCAGTCCAGTTGGCGCAATGCCTCATAGCTGACGACGGCGACGGCGTTGGATAAATTCAGCGAGCGAACGCCGCATTGGGGAATGTGGAGGCTGCGGTCGGCGTGTGACGCGATCCATGTCGGCGCCAATCCCTGTTCTTCATCACCGAAGAAGAGGTAATCGCCCGGGCGAAACTGAACGTCGGTGTAGCAGTGTCGGCCGCCCACCTCGACGAGCCACCAGCGATCGGATTGAACCGATGCCTGTTGATGTTGCCACTCGTCCAGACTGGCAAATACGGACACATCCAGCAACGGCCAATAGTCGAGGCCTGCCCGCTTGAGCTTGCGATCGTCCAACTGAAATAGCGGACCGATCAGGTGCAAACGCAATCCGGTCGCGGCACATAGCCGGGCAATGTTGCCGGTGTTTTGGGGAATGCGGGGATGTACGAGGACGATCGTCAAGGCGTCGGCCTTGGATCGGGCGTGATTCATGGGCCGTCGCGAAGACGCCGGCACATCGTGGTTATGCATCGTTCCCATACGGTCCAACAATCTATCCGAAAGAATCCGATTGGCCTAAACATTTCAAGACGTCCATGATTTACCGCTCCTGCATCGATCGTCGCTTGGCCAATAGCAGGGCGTAGGCGGCGAGGATCAAGACGCATCCACCGATCCATTGCAAGCCGGTCATCGCCTCGTCGAACAGGATATAGGCCCCTACAACAGTGACGAACGGGATCAATTGGAATACGCCATCGGAGACGATCGGTCCGAATTGTTTGACCACGACGTAGAGCAGCACATGGGCAAGCGCAATACCCAGCACCGCAGAGAGGACCAACCATCCCCACGTGCTCCAGGCCAAGCCGGCGATGACGGAACTGTCGCCCCAAAGGGCCATCATCAGCCAGAGCCCGGGGGCGGTGTACAAACTGACGACGGCAAAACTTTGGCGAGCGCCGTGAGCGCCCATAAATTTCTTTATGGTCACGCCGTAAGCGGCCCACCCCATGCCGGCACCGAGAAGCAAGAGCACGCCAACGATGGAGGTGCTGCCCACCTCCGCGCCGCCCTGGTACATAAAGAGGACACCGGCTACGGTCCCGAGTGCCCCCAACCAAAAGGCCCCCTGCCGCATGAGTCGACGCTCCTCCTTGAGCAGGATAAATCCGAACACGATCATGAAGAAGAAGGTGCTGCGACCAATAAAATGCATGATGCTGGCATCGTTGTGATAGGGCGATAACCCCCAACAGGCTTGACCGAACCAGTGACATAGCGCCGGTGCGAGCGCGTCGCGAAACAGGCCCTGCGTCAACCGACCGGCGCGCCACTGGAACGCCAGATACGGGAGCCAGATGAGCACCGCGATGGAATACCGCAACCCATTCATCACCCAACCGTCCATGTAGGCGGTCAGGTACTTCATGAACAGGGGCATACTGGCCCACGTCAGCACGACCAGCACAAATGCGGACGTGGCCTGGGCTCGATTAAGCGATGAAGACGCGCCGGTCACGTCTGCTTGCCAACCCACGGAAGCAAAGCGGATGGTTTACGATCAGATGTGGTGCGCCGCGCATACGTGTCGTCTCCCGGCCCCCCTTGCCGTCCCAACGTTACGCTCATGTGAAGTAGTCTTCCTCGTGAAAGTAAGTTTCCAACCCTTCGCGCCAGGTCGGCATGGCATGGCGTGTCTGCTGCCGGAACTTCGCATTACTCAATACCGCGTGGGCGGGGCGTTTTGCCGGACGCGCAAGTTCCGCCGCCGTGATGGGTTGCACGTCGTGGCCGGGCTTGATTTCAGCGACGATCTGCTGGGCAAATTCGTACCAGGAACAACTGCCGCCGGCGGTGATGTGAAACAAACCAGTGGGTCGCGTTTGGACCAAGCGGACAAGGGCATCGGCCAAATGCCGGGTGTAGGTCGGCGCTGAAACCTGGTCCGCCACCACTCGTAGAGGGGCGTCACTTTCCTTCAGTTTGCGGACTATCGCCTTCACAAAATTCGCCCCGTGTTTTCCAAACAAGGATTGGGTGCGGACGATGACGAAATCTCCGCCCACCGCGCGCAAGGCCTTTTCACCGGCTAATTTGCTGGCCCCGTAGATGCTCAAGGGATTGGCCCGGTGCTGTTCGGTGAGCTCCTCCTTCACGTATCCATCAAAGACATAGTCGGTACTAAGGTGGAGGATCGGGACTCCGCGCGCATGAGCGATTTCCCCTAAGTTCCGCACCCCTTCCGCATTCACGGCATAGGCCGCCTCGCGTTCCTTTTGGGCATCATCGACACGGGTATAGGCCGCGCAATTGATTAACCAGTCCCCCGTTGGTAACTGGTCGGCCAGCGTTCGCTGGCGCGAGATATCGATTTCCGGCACATCGACGGGGATCGTTTCGATCCCCGCCGCTGCGGCCACATCGGTCAAATCCCGGCCCAGCATACCGTTACCGCCTATGATTACCCATCTCATTCTGATATCAGCTTAGCGGACCCGGCTAAAAATGTACAACTCTGAAACCGCGACGGCTGAATCGCAAAAATCATTGTCATTTAAAGGCCCCCCATGCATGATCGGGCACAAGTGAAATCAAGCTATTTTGAGGAATCCCTATGAATTTAGAAAGAGCAGTCGTTATTCCGGGTGACGGAATTGGACCGGAAGTCACGTGCGCGGTTCAACGGATACTTGAGAAGGCGGGCGCGGCCATCGAGTGGGTCCCCCACGACGCGGGTTTAACCGCGCTGGCGGCTGGCGACGAGGTGCTGCCGGGAGATACGGTGGCGGCGATTGAACACCATGGGGTTGCGTTGAAGGGACCGTGCACCACTCCGGTCGGCAAAGGGTTTTCGTCGGTGAACGTGCAATTGCGGAAGCGACTGAATTTGTATGCGGCCGTGCGGCCGGTACGCTCGTTGCCGGGCGTGAAGACCCGATTTGAAAACGTGGATCTGGTGATCATCCGCGAAAACACGGAAGGGCTGTACAGCGGTGTGGAAAACGAGGTGACCCCCGGCGTGGTAATGAGCATGAAAGTCGCGTCGGAAAATGCCTGCACACGCATCGCGCGCTGGGCATTCCGGTACGCCACCCATCGGCAGCGCAAAAAGATCACGGTGCTGCATAAAGCGAATATTATGAAGTTGACCGATGGCCTGTTTATCCGGTGTGCCCAACAGATTCACAAGAAGGAATACCCCAATATCGAGTACAACGAATTGATTATCGACGCGGGCTGCATGCGCCTGGTTCAGGATCCGTCGGCGTTTGATATGTTGTTGCTGGAGAATTTGTATGGCGACGTCGTCAGCGATTTGTGCGCCGGCTTGATTGGCGGACTGGGCGTGGTGCCGGGGGCGAATATTGGCGATACGCATGCCGTGTTCGAGGCCGTGCATGGGTCGGCACCCGATATCGCGGGGAAGAATGTAGCCAATCCCCTGGCCCTGCTGATGTCCGCCGTGATGATGCTCAATTACATGGCGGATCATCGGGCCAATCCCGGCGCGAAGGCGGTCGCCGACCGGCTCCGGGTGGCCTATGACTCGGCATTGGAGGCGGGCTGCAAAACGCGGGACCTTGGTGGCGAGCTGGGCACGGATGCCTTTGCGGATGCGGTGATCGAGCGCTTGCAGTGAGTTCAGGACTCCCGATCGAGTCGCTTCGCGCGGCCTTGCGCCAGGCCGCGCAACACACGCGCCGATTGGTGATTCAAGCGCCTACCGGCTCGGGGAAGTCCACGCAAATCCCTCAATACTTGATTGACGACGCCCTGGTCGGTGACGGTCAGGTGGTGGTGCTGCAGCCGCGTCGCTTGGCGACACGCTTACTGGCGACCCGTGTGGCATATGAACGGAACGTGAAACTAGGCGACGCGGTCGGCTATCAGGTGCGGTTCGAAGATGTTTCGAGTCCCCGCACGCGTATCAAGTTTGAGACCGAAGGCATTATTCTGCGTCAATGGCTCTCGGACCCGCAGCTCAAACACGTCAGTGCGATTGTTTTTGACGAATTTCATGAGCGGCATCTGTATGCCGATATCGCGCTGGCCCGCGCGCTGCACCTGCAACAAACGGTTCGGCCGGATCTGATGCTGGTGGTGATGTCGGCGACGCTGGACATCGATCCGCTGTGCGACTATTTGGGGCCGAGTAGCGTAGCCCTCACCGCCTCAGGGCGTCAGTACCCGGTGGATATTCAGTACATCGACGAGTCCGTGGGCGATCGCACGGACGCGATCGTCGAGGCCGCCGTTCGCGTGTGCGATCGATTGATTCGGCAAACGGATCGTGGCGATGTGTTAATTTTCATGCCCGGCGCATTTGAAATTCAGCGGACGGTCCGCGCGCTGCAATCCGCCGATGCCAGCCGTGATTGCTTGATCCTACCGTTGCATGGGGAATTGCCCCCTCACGAACAGGACGCGGCGGTCGGTCCTTCGTCCAAACGTAAAATCATCGTTTCCACCAATGTCGCGGAAACGTCGTTAACCATCGACGGAATCGAGTTGGTGATTGACAGTGGATGGGCGCGCGTGCCGCGTTTTGATCCGCATCGATCCATTAACACCTTGTTTCTGGAACGGATCAGCCGGGCATCGGCGGATCAACGGGCGGGCCGGGCGGGGCGGACGGCCCCGGGCACCTGTGTTCGACTATGGACGGAACGGGACCATCAGGAACGGGCGCTACACGAGGTGCCGGAAATCAACCGATTGGACTTGGCAGAAGCCACACTTGGCTTGTCTGCTGCAGGGCTACCGGATCCCCTGGCCCTGCCTTGGTTTGAATGCCCACCAGCCAGGGCCTTGACTCAGGCGCAGCGATTGCTGGGTGATTTAGGCGCGTTGGCGGAGGATGGTTCCATTACGGATTTGGGCCGTTTGATGGCCCAGTTCCCCGTGCATCCGCGCTATGCGCGCATGCTAATTGCCGCCCGGGATTTCGGTTGTGTGCGGCAGGTCGCGTTGGTCTGCGCGCTCACGCAAGGCCGTTCCATTTGGGCCACGCGCGGCCGGACCCCCGGTCAACGGGCTCCGCGCGAGCGATTCGGCGAGGCGGCGGATTCCGATTTCTTTGCGCAGATGCGGGCCTGGAGTTATGCCGTGCGTCATCGCTTCGATGTGCGACGGTGTCGCGAGGCGGGGGTTCATGCGGCAGCGGCCCGCCAGATTGATCAAGTGTATCGGGCCTTTCTACGATTGGCGGAGAGTCACGGGTTTGCGTTGGAGGCCCGGGCCGGCGATGACGCGGCTTTGTGCCGTTGCGTTCTTGTCGGTTTTGCCGATCATGTCTGCCGACGGCGCGGCACGGGTACCCTTCAATGCGATGTGGCGCATGGGCGGCGAGGCATGCTGGTTCGGGACTCGATTGTACAAGACGCGCCATTGCTGGTGGCCACGGAGATTGATGAGATTCAAACCGGGCGGGAGCATGAGGTTCGTCTCAGCAATATGACCCGGGTTGAAGCCGATTGGTTAACGGAATTGCTGCCGCATGCCATGCATGAGCAGCTCGACATTCGATATGATGTCGCCACCAAGCAAGTGATTCAGGAGATCCATTACCAGTATCATGATCTGATTTTGGCGACCCGACCGGGCGGTGCGCCGGCGGCCGATGCCGCCGCTCACCTGCTCGCGGATGAGGTGGAACGGGGCCGTATCGTGTTGCGTCACTGGGATGCCCAAGTGGAAGCGTGGTTGGCGCGGGTCAATTTTCTGGCCGACTTCGGCGCCGATTACGGTTT
>SKLK01000254.1 GCA_007123265.1 Kiritimatiellia bacterium | reverse complement strand
GCGGAGACGTAATATGTTTATTGGCCTCGATGACAAGCCGGGCGTAGGACTTACCTTGTTATGTGGCATCCAGCATACGCTGGCGATGTTCGTCGGCATCATTACCCCGCCACTCATCATCGCCGGCAGCCTCGACTTAAGCCTCGCCGATACCGGGTTTCTCATCAGCATGGCCTTATTCACCTCCGGCTTGACGACCTTTATCCAAGTTCGCCGCTTTGGTCCGCTGGGTTCCGGCCTTCTAAGCGTGCAAGGCACGAGTTTCACCTTCGTTCCGCTGGCGATCCAATCCGGCCTGACGGGCGGGTTGGCCTTGGTTTTCGGCCTTTCCATCGCCACGGCGCCTTTGCAAATGGTGTTGAGCCGTTGCCTCGGTTTGGCGCGACGGCTGTTTCCGCCCATCGTCACGGGCGCGGTAGTGACCTTAATCGGTATGAGCCTGATTCGGGTGGGTATGCGCGATCTGGCAGGTGGCGTGGGCGCCGAGGATTTTGGCCACCCCCGCCATTTTGCGTTGGGCGGTTTTGTCCTGATTTGTATCCTGGCGGTGAACCGGTTCGGGCGTGGCTTGGCCACCACCCTCTCAATCGCCATCGGCCTGACGGCGGGATATCTACTCGCTGCCGGAATCGGCCGGATCGACTTCAGCGCCGTTGCCGATGCCGGTTGGCTGACCACGCCACAACCGCTCCGGTACGGCTTGTCGTTTGAAGCGATCTTTTTGATTCCCTGGCTGATTGCCTACTTCGTCACCACCTTGGAATCGATTGGCGATCTGACCGCGACCTCCCAGGTCTCCAAGCAGCCGGTTCAAGGGCCGGTCTTTTTGCGCCGGATTAAGGGGGGCGTCCTCGCAGACGGCTTCAACAGCATCGTAGCCGGACTCTTCAATGCCATGCCTAACACGACCTTCTCGCAAAATAATGGTGTCATCGGCTTGACCGGTGTCGCTTCCCGCCGCGTCGGTTTTGCCGTCGCGGGATGGTTAATCCTGTTGGGCCTCTTTCCGAAGTTTGCCGCCTTGATCAGCGTCATGCCCAAACCGGTATTGGGCGGTGCAACCGTCATCCTCTTTGCCATGGTTGCCGTCGCGGGCCTGCGCATAGCCTTTCGTGAAGGGCTGACGCTGCGGAACGAATTGATCCTGGCAGTCACGCTGGCTATGGGCATGGGCGTAATCATGGTCCCGGACGCCACCGCGCATCTCGCCGTCTACGAGGGGGAGAATGAGTTCTTGCAGTCGGCCCAAGCGTCCTTGCAAATCGTGGCTCAATCCGGTCTGGCGATCGGCGCGATTACCGCATCCATCTTGAATTTAGTCTTTCCGTCCACCACGTCCGACAACCAAAGGGCCTGAGCTCGTGCGCCCGATGGATACGCTTTAGGCCAATAGCTCTTTCAGCATCTGCTCGTGCTTATTGAGGAAGGAACGCGTCACCGCATAATGCTCGGTATCGGTGTAGGCCACCCGCTCGATCGCGTCCTCGGTCAGGCTGTAGATCCATGCATCCGGATAGGCCAACAGGATCGGGGAATGGGTGGCGATGATGAATTGAGACCGCATGCAAACCAAATCATGGATACGCGCCAAGGCAGACAGTTGACGCGTCGGCGACAACGCGGCCTCCGGCTCGTCAAAGAGATAGAGTCCCTGGCCGGAGAGGCGTTCCATCAAGAGCGCAAAGAATGACTCCCCATGCGATTGCTCGTGCAGCGAGCGGCCACCGTACGAGTCGATAATGGGCGGCGACGGCGCAGGCTCCGCGTCCAGCCGCTCAATTTCGGTGGCGAGATTGAAAAAACTCTCCGCGCGCAGAAAAAATCCGTCCCGCGGCCGCTTCAAGCTCCGGGACACCGTCAGCGCTTGATGCAAGGGGGAATGCGACGCGCGCGTTTCGAAAGCGAAATTCCGGGTACCGCCTTCCGGATTGTAGCCGCACGCCACCGCCAGCGCCTCCAGCAACGTGGATTTACCCGTCCCATTCTCACCGACGAGGAACGTCACTTTCGGATGCAGTTCGAGCGATTTCAGGTTCCGCACCACCGGCAACGAAAACGGGTAGGTATCGAAGGATTCGATCGCCTCCCGACGAAGCGATACGGTCAACAAATAGTGCTGTGCATCAAGAGCTTTCATACGTATGCGGCTTAGCCAACTCGGCGAGGGCCAAGCAGCCGGGACGCTTCATGGTGCTTATCGCAACCGCTGGATACATTCAACCCTTAAACCGCAGGGATATTAGGGACAGAGAAATGGTGATCTGAACGAGGCAGCGTAGCCACAAAAAGCACAACATTCACAAAACACTTCGATCACAGACCGTTTGCGACTTATGCGACTTGATCAGAAAGACGGTCTCGCGGAGCTCGACCCTCCAAATGGGTGAAAGACACGTTGTGATGTGATGGAGATCGAGCTCCGCAACGCCGAGGAGAAGCGCGGGAACCAATGCAGGAGATGCATAAGCAAAACAAAACAGGGTTGGAGGTTTTGGTGAGCATTCACCCGAAGGGCTGCTACGCGGTGGGCAAAAGGGTCGAAGCGACAGGCGCTCCGCCGACTGGCGCTTCTCGCGTGGGAGCGCGTCAGGCGGGGCCGAGCGCAAGGCGCGTGGGACGGGGCTGGACTCATGTCCGCCCCGTCCCG
>SKLK01000219.1 GCA_007123265.1 Kiritimatiellia bacterium | reverse complement strand
GAAAAAATCGCCCGCCTGGAAGCCCGCATCGAGGCCTTGGAACAAACGCCTTGAAGTCCGTTGACCGGGAAACTGTAAGTTATTAGACCGAGCGTTCGATCGGTGCCGCGATCAGGTTCCCCCACTCCGTCCAACTACCATCGTAGTTGGCCACTTCCGGCACGTGCAGCAGGTACGTTAACAAGAACCAGGAATGGGCCGATCGCTCACCGATGCGGCAATACACGATGGTCGGTCGGGACAAGTCCACGCCCTTGCTTTCATATAACGCCCGCAATTCTACCTCCGACTTGAATGTACCGTCGTCATTCAGCGCATCGGCCCACGGCACATTGATCGCGCCCGGGATATGACCGCCACGCAACGCCGATTCGCGCATACCGGGCGGCGCAATCACCTCCCCGCGATACTCCGCCGACGAGCGGACATCGATGAGATTATTGACTGGATTCGCCAAATGCGCAAAGACGTCCTCCCGGCGGCAACGGATCGACGAGGTGAGGCCGGACAGCAAATAATCGGTGGATTCGGTCTGCGGCACGTCCAACACCAGTGGACGCCCCTCAGCGATCCACTTGCTCCGCCCCCCGTCCATCAAGGCCAAGCGCGACTCCGGATGACCGTGATACCGGAACTGCCAAAAGGCGTAGGCCGCAAACCAGTTGCTGCTGTCTCCATAAAAGACCACGCGCGTGTCCGGCGTAATTCCCAGCCGGCTGCATAACCGGGCATACTCGGTAGGGCTCAGCACATCGCGACGTACGCGATCGCACAATTGCGAGGTCCAATTGATTCCATACGCACCCCGCAAATGACCGTGATCGTAAGCCGATGTGTCCACATCCACTTCCAACAAGCGAACCGACGGATCATCCAAATGATCCGCCACCCACTCCGTACTTACCAACACCGAGATCTCATCACGCGCGTTCATGGCACCAGAGTAGCCGATTACCGGATTTAAATATACAGGGAAATCATCGACATACTGTAAATTTATACCTAGGTTGTTCGCACATAGTCCTATCCCTTTCATCCGATTGCTGGTTGGTGGCTGCCGGTTGAAGCAGTCACACTGACCGCGTCCTAGCGATCGAATGCAACCAGATTACGAGGTTTCCCCTATATGGGCACAATGACCATGCTAAATAAAATTCCGCGCTGGACCATCTTGGTCGCCGGCGCAGCGGCGGGCATCTCCCTGCTATCGATCTTGCTCCGCAATGCACTGGCCACTGGCGAGGAGACCACGTTACTCACATTCTCCGCGATGCATTTTGCGGGCTACTTATTCTTCATCATTTCACCCGTGGAAATCCTTTATGTGCACATGCTGAATCAGGGCCATCCGGTCTTCAGCCTTTACGGATTAGCGCTAGGTACGGCCTTGCTGGCGCAAGCGATCGATTATGCCATGGGCCGCGCCTTCAGTGACACCGTCATCCATCGCATCATTGGCGAAAAGAAGTACCGGCGCAACCTGCGCCGAATCGAAACCTATGGGGGCTGGACCATCTTCGTCTTCTGCCTCTTACCCCTCTCCTCCCCCATCGTGATTCTGGTCGCCGGCATGATCCGGTATTCGCTCTTTCGCGTCTTCGTCTTCAGCACTGTCGGACTGGCTCTGAAGTACGGCGTTCTGAATTTGATGTTTTGATCACCCGCCTTGCGGGGGCGAAATGGATTTCGCCGGACCAGAGCGATTTACATCGTGCCGCGTAAATAGGCCTGCCGCCGGGACTCGGGCAACCGTTCGATCGCATACCGCAACATGGTCCGTGGCATCGTCTTGTAGTGTTTTTTCAGGAAATCCTCTGCACATGCTCGATCGCGCTTGCCGATTTCGCGCACCATCCAGCCCACAGCCTTCTGGATCAGGTCATGAGTATCGTCTACAAGTAATTCCGCAATCCGCAACGCATCCGTGAATTGATTCCGCTGAATCAGATGGAACGTCGACAACATCGCAATCCGACGGGACCATAAATTATTGGACCTTGCCCATTGGTCGAGCAGGGAGCGATCGGTGGCGTTCGCTAAGTGAGCGCCCGCGATGTGCGGCGCAGTGACATCGATCAAATCCCAGTTGTTGATCCACGCGAAATGCCCGACATAAAACGAAAAAATCTGTTCGCGTGTTTGATCATTGCCGCGCGTATATTGGCGGACCAGAATCAACAGGGCCAATAGCCGTTCCTCATGAATCCTGGAGCGCAACAGTTTCTGTACCTCCTTCAATGGCAAATCAGTATACGTGCGTGTCAGCTTACGGACCTGAGGCACTTTAACGCCAAGGAAGACATCCCCCTCTGCATACTCACCGGGACCCGTTTTAAAAAATCGTTGCAGCGTCGCCACACGTGCTGGATCAGCTAGATCGTGCAAATCCGTTCGCGCCACTGCCGCTGTTGGTCGTCGTGTTTTCATCCCCCCTTGTCTACGCGATCTATTGCCCCACCTCAAGCCGAACACCGCGAATGAGAAGACACCGCTGCGCATAGACGCCGGAGAAGGAGAATTAGGGGACAGAGAAACTGTGGCTCCAGTAAAGACTTCGTTGGCATTCGCCCGAAGGGCTGCTACGCGGTTGGCAAAAGGGTCGAAGCGCAAGGCGCTTCTCGCCTGACCCACGCGACCCTTTTGGCCAACGCACACTCAAACCAAGCGCCGCT
>SKLK01000054.1 GCA_007123265.1 Kiritimatiellia bacterium | reverse complement strand
GCGCAATCAGAAGAACGTGGTCGGATTCAGAAGAGACCCATGGGTTGTGCAGAAACCACGCACGTACGCCCCTTGCTCAAGTCAGGCAGGAATGCCTGACTTACGGGTTTTTGCACAAGTGGACAGAATCGGAGATGCGCCCATGACTACGTCAACCCCGTTTGTCAGTGTGATTGTGCTGACGCACAATCGCCTATCGATGCTCAAGGGCGCGGTGGAAACGCTGTTGCACCAGGATTATCCACCGGACGCGTTTGAAATAATCGTCGTCAACGACGGATCCAGCGATGGCACGCGCACCTGGCTCGACCAACAATCCGACCAAAGGATCCGCGCCGTCCATCAAGCAGCATTGGGCATTCCATCTGCTCGCAACGCGGGCATTCGCGCGGCGAAAGGGGACCTCATCGCCATTGTCGCAGATGATTATTTACTGGCACCGGATTATGTATCAACTTTTGTCGACTTCCTGCAAAGCCATCCCGATGCCCGTATCGTACGATTTGGCATTGTGCCCTCGGATCGGTGGCCCGGCAGCCTGTTAAGTCACTTCTATTACGACCTTAGTTTCCGCAAACGGCTGTTGCCCCACGCGTGGCCGAAATCCGCATCGCGCCGCGAAAAGCTGCGCACCTATTTCCAAAAATTGCCGGACACCCCTGAAACGATTAGCACCGACCATCGACTTGAAGCCGCCGGCGCAGCGGCGTTCCGGCGCGACATATTTGATGAGGTCGGCTTATTCGATGAGCAACTCAAACGTGCGGAAGATACCGACCTATCGCATCGTCTGCGAGAGCGCGGCATCGCGATCTATTACAATCCGCACCACAAGATTCGCCATCGCTACGGGCGCTGGGGCGGCGATACGCTGAAAAAGAGCTATGAATCGGGCATCTATGCCGCCCGCTTACATGTCAAACTTCGTGCGCAAGCCGGACCTGACGCCCCTGTTTCACAAGGCCTGCTTTATCGCATTCTGCTTCTCTTCTGGCGGTTCCGCCAAGCGGGCCTGTTGAAGAGCTTTGTTTTGTGGCCGGGCATCGTGTTGTTCGAAGGCGCCTGGCAGGCGGGCTACCTTCAGGAAAAGACGCGACGCGCCTTTCGGCGAACCGACTGACTCCGACAGTGCGCGCCTATTCCTCGTGCGGATCCAGCTCCACACGGTGCAGCATCACCCCCAATGCTCGATCATCCTCGGAACCCAAATACTGCGCAGGAACCCACGGATCGGCATGAATCTCCAAACGGTGAATATCCGGTTCCTGCTGCGCGAGGCGAATCGTGCCTTCCCAGATTCTAAAGGGGGCCTGCTCCGCCGGCCCCACGTCACCCCCGTCAACCGGCCGACCATCCCAATACACCTCTAAGTGGGCCGACGGGGCATCGGTTGGTCGGGGATCGGTATAAATCAGCCGGATGATGACTTGACGCATGGATTCCGTTCGAACCACGCGCAAGGTACTTGCCGCCGACGTCCAGCGGAAAGGGATTCGATCACGAAACATTTCGGGCGCATAGAATCCCTGGGGCACCGCTAATTGATCGTCTTCGCCAATCCGAATGATGACGCTTCGTTCAAGGGGGAGAGGCGTCAATCGCACCGCATATGCATGCCAAGGTGGCTCAGGATCATCAACCTTTTCCATCGCCGCATGCATCGTGCGCCATGCGGCTGCATCAGCGAGCAATACCGATAATAAGACCTTGCCCCCGTCGCGGCGAAACACGTGTACGGTTTCGTCGGTGTCCGTAGACGCGGAGATTCCATGGCTGACAGACGTATCTATGGCGTGGACACCCAGCTCCACGTCCGCCAGCACCCCGTATCGGTCGGCGGGCCAAATGCGGGGAATACGAATCGTCCACTCGGCGGGCATTTCTAAACCCGTGCCGTTCGCGGTCACCCGCAATGGGACATCTCCGCCCAGCCAATCGTGATGCGAATGCGGCATCCAAGGAGAGAGCGATGCGACCACCGCCGCATCGCGGGGCCGTGCATCAACTGTCCATCCTGCCGGTAGCGGACCGTCCGATTCCAATACCCAGGGGTGCTCACGAATGTCAGCCTGGTCCGTGACATACCAATAGGAATAACCGTTCTCAAGTGCGTCCGTGAGTACTTCGTTGTTTCGCTTCAGACGGGCATAGGTTCGTTCCATCGAATCGCGCCACAGTGGCCCCACCCCAACGCGCGCAATCGACGCCTCGGCAACGCCTGGGTCCCAATCGGCCTCCAGTCGGGACCGGGACCATGGCTGGACATGGTGTAGCAATCCCCCCTGCGGCAGGTTGGCGGGTTCAGGGGCCCACGCATTCACATCGAACAATCGCTTCGCCAATCGCAAGGGAAGCGGATCGGCATCCGCATCTTCAGCAGACGCAAAAATCAAGAGGTGCCGATCATCTGCCATCGCCGCATTCGCGCGTTCGACAATGGTTCGGACTGGGTCGAGGCGCAGATCCGACGACTGCATGATCCGCGGCTCCCACGCATAGGCCTGCCAAGCGGCGCCCAACCGGGGCCCTGCCCACACGGTGGCCGTATCGGTCCATGAGACAGCCGCCTGCCGGATATACGGCTTCTGACCATACCCCGCCCAGGGCTCCCCGCTATGTTGCCCCCCCAACCATTGATCCATGTGGTGCGGTCGCCACGCATGCGACAGGTGGATGGG
>SKLK01000151.1 GCA_007123265.1 Kiritimatiellia bacterium | reverse complement strand
TCGCCGGACGATATGGGGCGCGATTATGCGCGCGGCGCTCTTGGATTTGTTGCGACGCCGGGATTTGGCCGTTGCCGGGATCTTTATGCTGGTCCTGTTGATGTTGCTGGGCCTTGCGCACATCGTGGGTGTGGAGGATGCCGCCACCGCCACCCTGCTGTTGAATCTGAGCCTGACCTTGTCGGTCGGCTTGGCTCATTTGATTACCGTGGTGATGGCGGCGCGGCAGTTTCCGGAGGAAATCGAACAACGCACGTTGTACCCGCTGCTGGCCCGCCCCTTGCAACGCATCGACATCTTAATCGGTAAATGGAGCGCCTGTGTGGCGGCGGGCGTAGCTTTGTTTCTGGTGCTATCGCTGCTGATCCTGCTGCTGGCCCCGCGGATGGCGAACTATTCCGGCGGCACGTTGGCGCAACTGATCATTCTGCAAGTTCCCGCGCTCATGTGCACGGCTGCGCTTGGCCTGTTCTTTTCGCTGGTGCTGCCCCGGGGCTTGGCCTTGCTGACAGCCGGGGCCTTGGTCTTCGGCACGGGGTACATGATCCGGTTGGGCCGCAATTGGGCGCCTCTATATCTACTGCCCGATCCCAGCCGTCTCAATCTTGTGCTGCGGTATACCGATGGCATTGGCCCGCTGGCGGGACCCGCCTTCTTCGCCTTGGTCGCCGCCGCACTCTTGTGGACCGGCGCCAGCCTCATGGCTGCAGCCGTCATCTTCGAAAGGAAGAACATATGACCCCGCGTTCCTGGCAATGGATTGGACTTTGCGGTATCAGCTTGCTGATCGCGGGCCTGTTGTCGGCACACGTGGATCCGCTTGCGTATGCGGGAGGGCGACAGCGGGACGACGATGATCGCGTCCGCCGAAACAGTAGCGCGTTCGCCGCATTGTTGGGCGAATTCCGCACCTCGTTCAGCGATATCATGTTCATCAAGACCGAACGCTATTTACATGCCGGCGTCGCCTATATGCCGCACCACGGTGAGTCCGCCCTGAGCGCCGAGGATCTGGCGGCGGAAGTCGATGAGCATCAAGATGAAATTGGCATTCCGGATGACGATGAATGGTCGCATTCCGGCATTCCCACGCTCATCCCGCGGGCAGAAGATGATTTTCGTGGCTGGATCGGTCGTCTCCATCGCGAGGTGCATCCGTGGCGTGATCCGGATCGTGAACACATTCATACCGACGGACGCGAATTGCTGCCGTGGTTCAGGCTCATGACCCTCTCCGACCCGCACTTCGTCCGCGGTTATGTAGCCGGTGCCTTTTGGCTGCAACACCAGGATCCCGAGGCGGCCCGTGCCTTTGTCGATGAAGGCTTGCGCCACAACCCCGACGCCTTCGAACTTTACGTCTCCCGGGCGTTTCTGTTGATTCGCGAGGGCCGTCGACTCGGTGATTTGACGCAGGACACGTTGCCGGATGCGGTGGTCGATCTGCTTCGCTTGGCCCGCGACGACTTTTACCGTGCCGCCGAATTGGGTCTGGCGCAACGCCCGGATGTGGTGGACGAGGACGGATTTGGGCACGGTTGGGTGCGATATCAGGAAAATGACCTATTGGCCGCCACCCGCATGTCCATCGTGCTCAGCGATCGACTCGGCGAGACGGAACGCGCGCAACAGCTCGAGCAGCGATTCGCCCCCCTGCTCCAGCTCTGAGCCGGGGCGACATTGCCTTAGAGCCTTTAAGCCACTCAGCGCCGCGCCGGTAAAGGTCCTCGCCATGACCGGAGGAATGGTTGTTGCACAATTGGATGCGGGACCGGTTTGCGATGCAGGGATTGGCGGGATAGGCGGGATGTTCGCTCTCCCATTAAGGTGGAGTTGGGAGGGCGAGCGTCCACGCGAGCCGGAAATGGAAGGTATTTACCACTGAGGGCACTGAGACACAGAGATCGTCTTAATCATAATCCTAATCGGTCCGGGTTTTGATTAGGATTGGGAGTAGGATTACGATCAGGAATAGGACCAGCCAGATTCCGAACGTGTGCTATTGAATCACGCGGCTCGACAGAGTCTCGCCCTCCCATTCTGTCTGGGGTAACGACGGGAGACTCTGTCGAGCCGCGCCCACGAATGGCTGTCAAGCTCGGGTCATCAGGTTCTCCTCTCTAACTCTTTTTCGGAAAGCCACTTGCACACAGATACCGCCAATTTGGAGGGGCGAGCTCTGCGAGCCCGGAGGCCATACAGGACTTTTCATTTGCCCATGCATAATAGCGGCGTCGCACCTGTCCGCCGGAGCGGTTTCCGCGGAGGAGGAGAGCTCCGCCCTCCAACAGGAAGCGCGCATCTTCCAACAAACGCCTACCTTTCTTACGGGGACAGCGCCCCAGCCTACAACGGCGTAAACCACAGCTTCTATGTCCCTAAGATTAAGGCATTCACCCGAAGGGCTGCTGTGCGGGGGCAAAAGGGTCGAAGCGACAGTCGCTCCGCCGCCTGGCGCTTCTCGCGTGACCCACGCGACCCTTTTGGCAACCGCCAACCTAGAATCCAAGGCCGGGCACGGTGCGGTTCACGCTGTCACAGAACTGAGCCTGGACCGCGTTCACGCATCATTCGGAGGACGCATCTCTGATTTTGTGCACTTGTGCAAAAACCCGTAAGTCAGGCATTCCTGCCTGACTTGAGCAAGGGGCGTACGTGCGTGGTTTCTGCACAACCCATGGGTCTCTTCTGAATCCGACCACGTTCTTCTGATTGCGC
>SKLK01000187.1 GCA_007123265.1 Kiritimatiellia bacterium | reverse complement strand
TGGTCCGTCTCATGCCTTTACATAATTGAAGGTTGACAGTGGCCGGTATGCGTCGCTATGGCTACTACCCGTTAAACCGCTCTGGCATGAACAGCGAAATAATGAACACAACGTGTACAGTTGAACTAGCGCAGCGAGCGTATCCCATTGTCATTGGGACCGGCTTGCTGGATCAGGCCGGGACACACGTGCGCGCGTGCGGAATCAGTGGACGCGTACTAGTCGTCTCGGACGAAACGGTGCACCCCCTCTATGGCGCCCGTCTTCGTGACGCACTCGAGCGCGAGGAGCTCGGCGTTACAGAACTTACGGTGCCGGTTGGCGAATCCTCCAAATGCCATACGCAGCTCTTGCGCATTTACGATGCCGCTTTGGCCGCCGGACTCGAGCGCGCTTCGACGATCATCGCCTTGGGCGGCGGCGTGGTTGGCGATCTCGCGGGCTATGCCGCCGCGACCTATCTGCGTGGTATTCGCTATGTGCAGGTGCCGACCTCCCTTCTGGCGATGGTCGATAGTGCCGTAGGCGGGAAAACGGGGGTGAACCTGCCGCAAGGCAAAAACCTGATCGGCGCGTTTCATCAGCCGACAGCGGTGCTGGCCGATTTGTCGGTCTTGGAAACATTGTCCCCGCGCGAGTTCGCGGCGGGGCTAGCCGAAGTGATCAAGTACGGTGTGATCGTCGACCCTGACGTGTTGTCCCTGCTTGAGCAGGCCGATCCGGATGCGCTGCAACGGCAGCCGGACACCTTGCGGGACGTGGTTCAGCGCAGTTGCGCCATCAAGGCGGAAGTGGTGCGCCGGGATGAACGCGAGGGCGGTTTGCGGGCGATACTCAATTTTGGTCATACCCTGGGCCATGCGCTGGAGCAGGTCTGCGGATACGGCGAATGGTTGCATGGCGAGGCCATTGCCATCGGCATGGTCTATGCGGCCCGCCTGTCCCAGCGTGTGCATGGCTTTTCGACGGCAGAGTCGGAGCGCTTGATCGCAGTACTGCAGCGTCATCGGCTGCCGGTGCATGCGCCTGCTGTGTCTTGGCCCGCTTTGCTGGAGGCCTTGCAGCGCGACAAGAAAAAGAAGGCCGGGACGGTTGGTTTCGTGCTCGCCCGCGCGTTGGGGCAGGTCGATTATGGATGTGCCGTGGCGGAAACGGATCTCCACGCCGTATGGGAAGAGGATATGCCACGCTCATGACCGAACGGCAGGCTTATATTCTTTTCAACATGATGGAAGGCATCGGGCCGGTGCGCATTCGTTCGCTGATCGAATGCCTGGGCTCGATTACGGCGATTGTTGAAGCCGGGCCCGAGGACCTCATGCGGGGGCGCGCGATTGGACCGGAATTGGCGCAATCCATCATCCGGCAACGGGAAACGCTCGACCCGGAAGCGGAGGAAGCGCGTGCAGCCGAATTGGATGCGCGTTTAATCACGCCGCTCGATGCGGAGTATCCGACGCCCTTGCGCAATATTTATGATCCGCCTTTGGCCTTGTATATACAAGGGCGTTTAGTCCCGCAGGACGATCAATCCCTAGCACTGGTCGGCTCGCGCCGAACCACTCATTACGGACGGCAAGTGGCGGACCGTATGGCCTATCAGTTGGCGAAGATCGGATACACCGTGGTCAGTGGCTTGGCGCGTGGCATCGATACGGCTGCGCACGAAGGCGCGCTCAAGGGCGGTGGACGTACCGTTGCCGTGTTGGGCGGCGCGCTGGACAAGTTCTATCCGCCGGAGAACCAGGCATTGGCCGCGTCCATTCAAGGCCAGGGCGCGGTCTTGTCTGAGTTTCCATTGGGGCGCGAACCCGATCGCACGACCTTCCCGATGCGGAACCGGGTTGTCAGCGGTTTGTCACTGGGCGTGGTGGTGGTCGAGGCGGGGTTCAAAAGCGGCGCCTTGCTGACTGCGGATCTGGCGCTTGAGCAAGGGCGCTCGGTCTTTGCCGTGCCCGGTCGCGTCGATGCGCCGACCTCGCGCGGGGCGCATCAATTAATCAAAAACGGCGCCCGGCTGGTGGAGGATGTCGATGACATCCTGAAAGAATTCGAATTTGTGGTGCCGCCGGAAAAACAACAGACTGAAATGCATTTGGAATCCCGGCCTGAGGTGCAATTGACGACGGACGAACAAGCCGTGGTGAAGGCCCTCTGGGCTGGTGAATTGGATGTGGATACCTTGGCGCGAACCGTGTCGATGCCACCCGCCCGCCTCAGTGGATTGTTGATCGGGCTGGAAATGAAGCGCGTTATTCGTATGCTACCGGGTCGCGTAGTGGAATTGGCGGCGGCGATGCAGGCCGACCGCCCGGGAACAAGGGATGAGGAATGAGTAAATATTTAGTGATTGTAGAATCGCCGGCTAAAGCGAAGTCCATCAACCGGATACTGGGTCAGGACTATGTGGTGAAGGCCTCGCTGGGCCACATCCGCGATCTGCCCCAGAAGAAGTTAGCCGTTGACATCAACAACGGATTCGAGCCGGAATATGAACTCATTGCCTCCCGGAAAAAGACGATTCAGGAGCTGAAAGCTGTCGCCAAGAACGCCGAACGGATCTATCTGGCGCCTGACCCGGATCGCGAAGGGGAAGCCATTGCCTGGCACTTGATGCATGCGCTGGGCGGGAAGAAAATGGATCCGGACCGCTTCTATCGCGTGACCTACAACGAGATAACCGCACCGGCCATTCGGCGCGCCTTCGAGCATCCCTCCCG
>SKLK01000263.1 GCA_007123265.1 Kiritimatiellia bacterium | reverse complement strand
CGCTTCACGCGTAACGGAACGACGGTGCAGAATTCGTTCTCGCCGAATTATTTCCGAGGCTCGGCCAGTGTATTCGAGACGGGCACGTTCCAGATCATCGCGACCAACATCATGGGCACGGTATCCAGCGCCAATTTCACCGTGCGGGTCCTGGATCCGAACGCGTTGCAGTTCAATCTGGACAATGCCCTGACACCCACACCGAGCGGCATCGAGCTGCGCTGGGAATCGGGCAAGGACCGGGTCTTTGACGTCTATTGGACCACCAATCTGAATAATGGCTTTATACCGATTGCCACTAACCTGCCCGCCGCGCCGCCGACAAACGTCTTCACGGACTCCGTGTATGGCACGGAGCGACAGGGCTTCTACACGATCCGCCTGCGCGAGATTGATGACGAATAACAACGATTGAATCGCTTGGGGTGCAGGTGAAATCTGTGTGGGCGGGGACGGGAAGTACATGAAGATATTGATTACGGGGGCGAGCGGCTTCTTGGGCCACGCGGTCTATCACCATTTACGGTCCCGGCACCGGATGGTGGCGTTGGGCCATCGACAGTGTGGCGTGGATGTGCGGTCGCTGGATTTACGGGACGCCCGGTCCTGGCAAGCGGAGCTGGAGGCGGCGGCGCCGGATGTGGTGATCCATTGCGCGGCCTATCGCGATCCGGACTATTGCGAACGCGAACAAGCGGAAACGCGTCGACTCAACATTACGCCGGTCCGCGTGCTGGTGGATACCCTGCCGACGACCGCGCGCATCTTCTTTGTCAGCACGGATTATGTATTCGATGGGGAACACCCCCCGTATCGCGAGGACGCGCAACGGCGGCCGATCAATTTCTACGGTCACTCCAAACTGGAAGCGGAGGATATTGTCAGCGAGCGCACGTCTTCCGTGATCTTGCGCATCCCCCTGTTGATGGGGTGCGGGCCAACCTATGCGGCCTCGGGCTTCATCCGCAAGATGATCGATACGCTGGAAGATGAGGAAGCGCCTGCGTTTGATGATCAGATCATGCGCTTTCCCACCAGTATCCAGGATGTGGCGATTGTTCTGGAAGGCCTGCTCGATCAAAACGATCAGCACGGGGTCTTTCACTTTTCCGGCCCGGAGGGCAAGACCCAGTTGGGTTGGGCCCGGGAATTGGCCGGGTTGCTGGGTCGTGATCCAGCGGTGGTGCAACCGGTTGAGGGCGGCGCACAACGCGCCGCGCTGCGACCGCTGAATAGTCAGTTGGCCACGGACCGGTTGAAGCAACTGGGCTTCCTGCCCCAAGCCACTTTCGCCGAGGTGGCCCAGCAGGTGCTTGCGATGCGATCCGAACATGAAACACTATCCGTTTAACTCGTGCCACCGAATGATCCTGTTGCTGGGCGGATTGTTCATGCTGCAGCAGGCTGCGAACGCATGGGCGCGCGAGCCGCACCGGGAAGCCGTGGACTTTTTCTATACGTGGGACGTGGGACTGGGCCGCAGCGTGTATGTGGTCGGCAATGTGCCTGAGCTGGGGCTGTGGAATCCGATGGAATCCGTGCGCCTGTACTGGACCCCCGGCAATGTCTGGACGGGACAAATCGGCGTTCTGGCCGGGACGACAATTGAATACAAATATATTGCACGTACCAATTCGGTCACGGCCCATTGCCATGCGGCAAACGTACAATGGATAGGAGGTCCCAACTTGCAACGCACAATTCCCGCGCAAGCCGATGCCCCTTTTACGGGGAAGACGGTCTATTATCTGTCGTCATGGCCGGAAGCGCACATCCACTATCGCGTCGGTGAAGACTTCATCGACGCGGTCATGGAGGCCGTCGGCCCCGGGCGACAGGCAGGAGAATCGCTGTACAAGGTTTCAGAAATAGGTATCCCCGGCGCACCCTTGGAATTTGTATTCTTCAATCCCGCCGGGGAAGAAACGCTATGGGACAACGCCCCCTACCCCGGCTTTGGCGACGACAACTATTTTACGTGGCTGGATGTGTTCTATGTGCAGGATGGGCAGGTGTTCAACTACACCCCGCCCCCGAGCATCAGTCCGCCCCGTCTGATCACGAATCTGGTGACATCAACGGTCAGTGGCATTCCGAACCGGAATTTGCGCATTTGGTTGCCGCGCGGATATGACGAAAACACCTGGAAGCGCTATCCCGTCTTGTACATGCATGACGGACAAAACGTCTTTGACCCCGGCGGTGGATATGGCTCCTGGAACGTGAATCAACATGCCGAGCGCGAGATGCATCAGGGTCGCATGCGCGAGGCGATTATCGTGGGCATCAACAACACCGGCAACCGGCTGTCCGAGTACTGCCCGCCCGGCGATGCGGTAACGCTCAACAGCACAACCCACCACGGCATCGCTGACCTGTATGGCCAGTTTCTCGTCAACGATGTGCGGCCCTTGGTTGACGGCGCGTTTCGCACGTTAACCAATGCCGCCAACACCGCGATTGCGGGTTCGTCAATGGGCGGTCTGGTATCGACCTATATCGGACTGGAGTTCAGTGACCAATTCGGCTTGATTGGCGGCATGTCGTCATCCTTTTGGGCGGCGGAGGAATTTCGTCAACGGTTGGCAACCTTGCCGGTACAGGGGCGGCGGGTGTATCTCGATGCCGGTACCGCTGAGGGGACATCGGTTTGGCACATTTGGACGGTGCGCGATCATTTGCTGCGCGCGGGATATGTGGAACGCAAGGATTTGTGGTCGGT
>SKLK01000061.1 GCA_007123265.1 Kiritimatiellia bacterium | reverse complement strand
CGCAGGCGGCGAAAGCGCCACTGTCGTACCCGGCGCCGTCGTTCGCGCAGGCCGCGCCAATGGCGGACGAGCCAAAGCGTAATCGGATAACTGAGCGCGGCCAGCAGGCCCCCCAGGAGCAGGCCGCCCAGCCACAGCGGAATCAGGATGTTGGTGCCGATGGCGGCGGCTTCCTGCAAGCGTCCGAGCCAACTCAGTCCGTCGTCCAGCGGGGCGCGCCCGAAGACATCGCGAAGGCGTTCGCGGACGCGGGCGGCGGATGGTCCGCCGACGAAATAGGCGCCGATTTTGTAGGTGAACATATAGATGGGGGTGGCCGTGACGGGGGTGGTGATCCAGATCGGGAGCAGCGCGGCCGCGCGGCTGGCGTGCAAGATCGTCGCCAGCGTATAGGCCAAAATAATTTGTACGCCGAGCGTGGGGGTAAAGGTGATGATGAACCCGAGCGCCATTCCGCCCGCAATCGCCTCGGGGGAGGTGCGTCGGGAGATAAACGGTTTGATCCATCTGCGCCAGCGAACGAAGCGCATCCGTCTGCGTTGGGTTGGGGCAGGGCCACCCTTGCTCATGGTCGAAGAGGCCTAGCCGTCAAATTTTTGCATGACCAACGCGCCGTTGGTGCCGCCAAACCCGAAACTATTCGACATCACCGTGCGCAGTCCCGCATGTTCCCTCAATTCGCGTACCAGCGGGTAGCCCTCGGCTTCCGGGTCCAAGGTCTGAATGTGGGCCGAGGCCGAGATGAAGTCGTGCTTCAACATGATCAGGCTGTAAATGATTTCGTGCACGCCGGCTGCGCCAAGCGAGTGGCCGGATAACGATTTCGTCGAGTTGATTGCGGGTAGCTGGTCGCCGAAGACGGCGCGGATAGCCTTTAACTCGGTGATGTCTCCGGCCGGTGTGGCGGTGCCGTGCGCATTGATATAATCAATCGGCGCATCCACGGTGGAGATGGCTTGTTTCATGCATCGGGTGGCACCTTCGCCGGAGGGCGCCACCATGTTGTCCCCGTCCGAGGTGGCGCTGTAACCAACGACCTCAGCGAAAATCGGCGCGCCGCGCTTGAGTGCATGCTCCAACTCTTCCAAAATCACCACGCCACCACCGCCCGCGATCACAAATCCGTCGCGGTGCTGATCGTAGGGACGGGATGCCGACTCCGGCGTATCGTTATATTTGGCTGACAACGCGCCCATGGCGTCGAACATCATGGCCAGGGACCAATCTTCCTCGTCGCCGCCGCCGGCGAATACGATGTCTTGCTTGCCCCACTGAATCAATTCCGCCCCGTGCCCGATACAGTGGAGGCTGGTGGCGCAGGCGGAGGTGATCGAATAGTTGACCCCTTTGATCTTGAACGGCGTGGCCAGACACGCCGAGACCGTGCTGCTCATGCAGCGGGTCACCATATACGGTCCCACGCGTTTGATACCCTTTTGACGCAGCACATCAGCGCCTTCGACCACGTTTTTGGACGAGGCTCCGCCCGAGGAGACCACCAGTCCCGTGCGCTCATTCGAGACTAAATCAGGTGTCAGTTGGGCCTGCTCAATCGCTTGGTTTAAGCTGATATAGGTATAGGCGGCCGCGTCCCCCATGAACCGGCGGTCCTTGCGGTCAATCAGGGGATCCATGTCAATCTGTGGCACGCCGGCGACTTGGCTGCGCAAGCCTAGCTCGGCGTACTTGGGTTGGAACCGAATGCCGGAGCGCCCATCGCGCAGGGACTGAGCGACTTCCGCTTCATTGTTGCCAATGCAACTTACTACACCGATGCCGGTTATGACTACACGCTTCATACTGTACCACCATTAGAAACCATCGGTCGACTCGAACAGTCCCACCTTCAAGTTGTTGGCTGTGTAAACCTCGCGTCCGTCCACGGACACGCTGCCATCGCTTAAGCCCAAAACCAGTTTTCGGGCCAAGACACGCTTGATATCAATACGGTACGTCACCAGCTTGCTGGTGGGCAGGATTTGGCCGGTAAACTTAACCTCGCCCACGCCCAAGGCGCGTCCCTTCCCCTGATGGCCGGACCAGGCCAAAAAGAACCCGGTAATTTGCCACATGGAGTCCAAGCCCAGACAACCGGGCATCACGGGATCGTCCTGAAAATGACATTCGAAAAACCACAGGTCCGGGTGGATATCCAGTTCCGCTACAACGATGCCATTGTTATATTTTCCGCCGGTCTCGTTAATTTCGACGATGCGATCGAACATCAACATATTCGGCTTGGGTAAGCGGGCCGAGTCTGGTCCGAATAATTCGCCTCGGCCGGAGGCCAGAATATCTTCTTTTGAGTAGCTGTTTTTTTTGTTCATAATGCCTCTAAGCCATGTCGCGCTTCATGCAAACGACAACGACCGCTTGCCAGTATACCTTTGGCTAAGTGTTAGTTTGCGGATTTCAGGGGCAAACGCAAGCGGAAAAGGAGAGGCTGAAGATGAACGAAATCATATTTGTCTACATGACGACGGGGACGCCGGAAGATGCCCAGCGCATCGGCGCGGCGCTGGTCGAACAGCGGCTTGCGGCATGTGTCAATTGGTGGAGTGGAATGACCTCGCTGTACCGGTGGGAGGGCGCAGTCCAGTCGGATCAAGAGGTCGTGCTGGTCGCGAAGACGACTCAGGACCGGTACACGGCCCTGGAGGCCGCCGTACGCGAATTACATCCCTACGACTGTCCCTGCATCGTCGCTTGGCCGGTGCCGATGGGGCATGCGCCTT
>SKLK01000012.1 GCA_007123265.1 Kiritimatiellia bacterium | reverse complement strand
CGCGGCGGCGCTCCTGGCGGGATGAAGCGGCATTCCTCGAGAATATTTCCCGGATCATGGACCGAACCAGCCCGTTGGAGCACCTTGGCGAGGCCGGCGGTCGGCGGTTGGGCGAGCGGATACGGAATGTCGCCCGCGACGCCGCCCTCGAGTTGCGCACGGAACTGATGGAATTGCGCGAGGCCGCCAACGAGTTACTGCTCGAAGATGAAGTCGATGAACAGGAACTAGCGCGTGTGGGTGAGGCGATTGAAGCGCTGGATGACGAGTTTCAACGCTGGAACGAACTCCGACGAGCCCTGAGCCGCCGTCGCCCCATCGAAGCCGATCTGCAGAATTTACTGGATCAAGTGCTTGTCACGGTGCGCGAACAAATCGCGCTACGTCAGGCGGAGTTGACGATCTTGGATCGTGAATTGACGACGGGTGAAGAACTTCACGCGCTCCTGAACAATAAATGGATTTCTTTGCACACCACCTTGTTGCTGGGCGACACGATGCCGCGTTGGGGCGTCTTGATCGGCGGCGATTCCGAGATCCGTAACGCCGAAGGCGATCAACCCGGCTTATACGGACGCGTGCAACAAAGCTTTTGGCGGGCCTATCGGCGGCTGGAGGCGGAGGGCCGCACCCCGCAGAATTTCGAGCCGGCTACGGTGGATGCCACGCTGACCCAGCCCCGCTTGCTTTGGGCGGCGCGCGGATTGATCCACGGTGGCGAGGTGGCCGGGCGCTATGGCATCTATAACATCGCCCTCGGCACCACCCACGAAACCTTGCCGCGCGAGGGCACACCGGCGGATACCGTGGACCGCATTGATTTTGAGTTGTTGGACAACAACATCCGTGAGATTGCCCGGATGATGACAGAGATCGGGGATCAGTTGGACCCGGTCGGGACCGTGGAGGCGGTTGCGGATCAACGCGGCCTATCCTTGCGCCGTGCCATTCCAACGGATCACTCGTATGTCGTGCCCCGGTTCCGTAACGATGCCACCGAAGGGGCCTTGACGATGGGGCGGCACCGGGGCAGTTCCATTCCCAACCTGCCCATTCCCGGCGCGGTGGTGCAGGTGAATTGGGTGGAGCCGTGGAACCGCGTCTTTTGGCACCATAACAAGTTTGCTGCATACGACCCCTTTGCGGTGGTCATGAGCGATCAAAATGGTGCCATCACTATCGGTGGTCTGCCGAAAGAGGATACCTGGCCGCAGCCGACTGCCTTTGCGGCGGAATTCGATGCCCGCGGCCACATCATTCAGGTATCGGATATGCGCTCGCGGGAGGGTATCCGGACCCGCTTGAACATGCTGCGGGCGCACGGCGGTTTTTATATGATGCCACCGCGCTATTGGCCGGTCGATGCCACCGTCTTTGATGCCGTCGGCAATGCGAATATGGGTACGGACGGATCCGAACGCGGATTTGTCGTGACCCATGACGGGGTGGTTTCCTTTTTTGTTGAGGACCGAGTTGAAGACGTGAAAATCTTCGGCACCCGATCGGCCGTCGGATTGAATAATCTGCTGACGGACGATGTCACAGACATCATGCAGGACGCCTTGGGTGTTGGATTCCCCGTCACAGGCAATTGGCTGGACGTGCGCACATCGTTTCAGGGGGCGGGCGACCTTTGGCGTGTGAACGAGTCTCGCTTGGCGCTCTTGCGGTCACGCGACATCCTCAACACCTCCTTGGAAGAGTTGCATGGCCGCGTCGAAGATATGTACCAGAGCGCCCTGACGACTGAAGAACCGTTGAAAGCCGAGTCATTGGCGGCCGCCGCGCTATTGTCTGCCTTGCCCGTCTATGAAAACAGCCGGGCGGTTTTGGATGATCTTGTGGCGGCGGTACTGATCTTGTTGGCGCTTTGTATTCCCTTTGCCTTTTCGCTTGAGCGCCTTTTGATTGGCGCGACGATGATTTACAAGCAAATGGCTTGGTTCGCGATCTTCTTCATCATTACCTTCGTGATTCTGTATCTGTCACACCCGGCCTTTGCCGTTGCTCAGACACCGATTATCATCTTTCTCGGCTTTGCCGTGGTCGTGCTGTCCTCTTTAGTCATTTTCATAATCATGCAGAAGTTCGAGACGGAGCTGAAGGCGTTGCAGGGAATGACCTCGACGGTCCATGCATCCGACATTTCCCGTTTCAACACGGTGATGGCTGCGATGAGCATGGGCATTTCCACCATGCGCCGACGCCCGCTACGGACGGCGTTAACGGCCATTACCATCGTCTTATTGACCTTTACCATCCTTTGCTTTGCCTCCTTCGATACGCAGCGGGGCATCGTTCGGCTGTTCGCCGCGCCCTCGCCGGATTATACCGGGGTCTTGTATGTGCCGCCCTCCCGGGGCACGATCAACCCGGATTATGTCGACTTTATCCGGGCGCGCTGGGAACATGAAGCGGATATCGCGGTACGGCATTGGGTGTCGCCGGAATTCCCCGGTGATCCGGACTTTGTCGTCGGCCACGCCGACGGCAGTCATCCCGTCATCCTCAAAGGCATTCTCGGCATCGAGCCGGTTGAGCTAAAACATCGCTCGGACTTGCGCGCACTGATGCAGGTGGATGATCCAGCGATGATCGCAGGCCATGTCTTTATGACTGAGGCCGTGGCTCGCCTGCTGAAAGTCGAGCCGGGGGATCAGGTCGTGGTGAAAGGTATTCCCGCGACGGTCGGGCCTCTACTCAGCGCGACGCGCTTCTCGGCGATTGTCGATATGGACAATTCCAGTGTGATCCCGATCGATTACGCCCAGATGCAAGAGACGCAGGCGGGTCAGATGACCGCCGCCGCCGATGATCTCATGGCGGAGCAAATTAACTGGGCGAATCTGCCGACGGATTCCGTTGTCATCATGGCCGATGCCGACTGTGCGCGGGCCGGCGGAAAAGTCAGTGTCGTGCATCTCTATACCGAGGACACCGATACCGCCTCGCGGTTGGCGGAGGACTTCGCGCGCATGATGGATCGTACGCCGATCATGGCTACGCGGCAAAATGGCGTCTACCGGCATGTGCTCGGCACGGTCGTGGCCGCCAGTGGAGTAGGGGACTTGCTCTTCCCAATTCTCTTGGGCGGGCTGGTGATCTTCGGCACCATGCTGGGTTCGGTGGCGGACCGGGAAAAGGAAATCTACACATTCAGCGCGTTGGGCTTGGCCCCCCCCCATGTGGCCAGCTTGTTCTTCGCCGAGGCCATGGTCTATTCCGTGTTGGGTGGCATGGGCGGCTATTTATTTGCTCAAGGCATCATGAAAATCCTCACAGGGTTGGCGGCGTATGGGCTGGTGACCGTGCCGGAAATCAACTACTCGTCCACCAACGCCATTGTCACCATCTTGATCGTCATGGTGACCGTGCTGATTTCCGCCATCTACCCCGCCATCAAAGCCTCCAAGAGCGCCAATCCCGGCCTGTTGCGCTCCTGGCGTCCGCCGCCGCCGAAGGGCGATGTGTACGATATCGTCTTTCCCTTCACGGTCTCCGAATACGATTTGACCGGGGTCGTCAGCTTCCTCAAAGAACACTTTGAAAACTTCAGCGATACCGGCCTGGGCGCGTTCATGGCCCGCGACACGGAAATGGTACGATACGACGACGGCGCATTGGGCCTGAAAGCCTATCTCGCACTGGCCCCCTTCGATTTGGGCGTTACCCAATCGTTCTCATTGCGTAGCACGCCGAGCGAAATCAAGGGTATCGACGAAGTCCAAATTCAGTTAAAGCGACTTTCCGGGCAACCCGGCGACTGGGTGCGATTGAACCGGAATCTTTTTGACGATTTGCGCACACAGTTCCTACTATGGCGTTCTATTCCCAAAGACGTAATGGAACAGTATCGGGAAACAACCTTAACTCACTTTGGTGCCCGGAATGGCTGAAGAGAAATTAGATAAAGAACTGGAGGAATTCCGGCAGGTTATGGAGGTCCCCTCAACCTTTGAGGAGGGCTTCAGTTGGACCGCGATGCTGGGCGCAATTTTTGTCGCCCTCTTGATGGTGCCCGGCGCCATCTATATGGGGTTGTTGGCCGGCGTGGAAAACATCGGACCGGCCTCGCAATGGGTGACGGTGATTCTCTTTATTGAGGTGGCCAAGCGGGCGCAGAAAAACCTCAAGAAGGCGGAAATCTTTGTGCTCTTTTTTATGGCCGGTGCCGCCATGGGCATGCCGTTCAACGGATTGCTCTGGAATCAGTTCTTTGTCCGCAGTGAGGCCGCGATTGCGACCGGCGTAGCCGCCGATTTGCCGGTCTGGTTTGCGCCGGGGATTGAGTCGGCATCGTATTCCGCCCGTACGTTTTTCCATATTGACTGGTTGCCGGCGATCGGACTGGTCATCTTTGGTACCTTCTTCAGCCAATTGTCGAGTATGGTGTTGGGGTACGGCCTGTTTCGTGTGGCCAATGACATCGAAAAACTTCCATTCCCAATGGCTCCCATCGGCGCGCAAGGAATCATGGCGCTGGCCGAGGATGCAGACGAAAAGAATATCGAACAATCGGAGGGACGTTGGCGCTGGCGCGTCTTTTCCATTGGCGGCGCATTGGGTTTAGCCTTTGGCGCTGTCTATCTGCTGCTGCCCACATTAACCGGCGCGATGACTGGCCAGCCCATCACCATCTTGGATATCCCGTTCTCGGACTGGACGCCCCGGACCGGCAATTATCTGGAGGCGGTGGCGACGGGCATGTCCTGGGACTTGGGTAACCTGATCTTTGGTATGGTCTTGCCCTTCTTCGCGATGGTGGGTGCCTTCGTTGGGTTGCTCGCCACCTTTGTGCTTAATCCCATCTTGTACCGGCAAGGTGTGCTTAGTAGTTGGACGCCGGGCGAAAGCACCGTCAGCACCTTGTACCTGAACAACATTGATTTCTATTTCAGTTTCCAGATCGGTATCGCCATTGCCATCGCGGTAGCCGGCATATCGCAAGTGATTCGCAGTATCCGCAAGGCAAAGAAGAAGGCGGATGCGTCCATGGATAGTTTAGGGGGCTCCATGATGAGGGCCGTCCCCGAAGGGCGCGGCGATATGAAGGTCTGGATCGTCCTTGCGGTCTACCTGTTCGTAACCCTCACCTACATCGGCGTCTCGGGTTGGCTGATTGGTTGGCATCGTGGCGTAATGATCGTTCTCTTCTTCCTGGGTTTCGTTTACACGCCCCTAATCAGTTATGTCACCGCGCGTTTGGAAGGGATGGTCGGGCAAGTGGTGGAGGTGCCCTTTATTCGCGAAGCGGCCTTGATTCTCAGCGGCTATCAAGGAGTGGCGGTGTGGTTCCTGCCCATTCCCATCGCCAATTATGGCCAAATGACCGTATTCTACAAACAGTGCGAGCTGACCGGCACCCGTTTCACCAGTATTTGGAAGACCCAAGTGGTGTTGTTTCCGATCATTTTGGTCAGTTCCATCTTCTTCATGAACTTCATTTGGGGCTTGGCCGAAGTGCCGTCCGCGGTCTATCCCTTTGCCGACGAAATTTGGAAATTGCATGCCGAAAATGCTTGTATCATGTATTCCTCGACCTTGGGCGAATACTCGATCTTTGAGGAGGCGTTCCGCGCCTCGTATATTGCGGTCGGCGCCATATTCGGCGGTATCCTGTTCTGGGGGCTGGCGGCCTTGGGCGCTCCGGTGATGTTGACCTATGGTGTCGTCCGCGGCTTGGGCCAAACCATGCCCCATGCCGTCATTCCCCAATTCATTGGCGCATTGATCGGCCGCTATTATTTCCAGCGGAAGATGGGGCTAAAGTGGCGGCAATATATTCCCGTGGTCAGTGCTGGATTTGCCTGTGGCATGGGCTTGATCACCACGGTTGGTGTAGGCGTCACCTTCTTGAGCAAGGCAGCGATTCCATTACCCTTCTGATCGACAACTAAACACCCGATACCAGTATGGCCGAAGTATTAATTGAAATTCGCGGAGTAAATAAGGTGTTCGACTTGGGGAAACTCAAGGTACACGCCCTTCGCGATATGGATCTCGATATCTTTCGTGGCGAGTACCTGTCGATCATGGGCCCCTCCGGCTCGGGGAAAAGTACGTTGTTCAACATGATCGGCGCCCTGGATAAACCGACATCGGGCACCATCAAAGTCGCCGGTGTAACGCTGAAAGAACTGTCGAGCCGTGAGTTGGCCTATTTCCGCGGCAAACACATTGGTTATGTCTTCCAGCAATTCAATCTGTTGCCCGCCTACAACGCACTGGATAATGTGTCCATGCCGTTGATCTTCAATGGGTGGGAGCAGGATCGCGCGATGCAGCGGTCGGAGGAGATCCTGCGACGGGTAGGTTTAGGCGAGCGCATGACCCATCGCCCCGGCGAGCTGTCCGGTGGCCAGCAGCAACGAGTCGCTATCGCGCGAGCGCTGGCCAATGAACCCGCGATCGTGTTGGCCGATGAACCCACCGGCAATCTCGACCTGCATACGGGCGAGGAAATCATCAAGCTCCTAAGCGAGCTGAGCCGTGAATTGGGCGTGACGGTCATTTCCGCAACCCATGATCACAAGATGTTGGCGACCTCCGACCGCATCCTCTGGATCAAAGACGGTCGCAAAGACCGCCTCGAACGACGGGAAGACATCAACATCCGTATCGGCACCGTCCGCTGATTCAACTATTGGCTCGGACTATTTCTTCCGCGCCGGCTGCTGAAACGCGTCGTGCTCGACTTGAATTCGGGCATCGACAATCCGGCAGCCCTTGCCCGGTTCCAGCGCGAAGATCGGGTTCAGGTCCAGCTCCAGAATCTCGGGGATATCCTCCACCAGCAGCGATATCCGCAGCAGCACCTCCTTGATCGCCTCAATATCGGCCGGCGGATGCCCACGATATCCTTCCAAAAGGCGATGCCCGCGAATTTCGTGGATCATCTTGTCGACATCCTGGTCGGTCAGCGGTGTTACCCGGAAACAAATGTCCGCCAGGATTTCGACGTGTACGCCACCTAACCCGAAGGCTACCAACGGGCCGAAGACCGGGTCGTTGGTGACCCCCACCATCACCTCTACGCCGCCGGCCACCATGGGCTGCACCAAAACGCCTTCCATCGCGTCCAGTTGATCCGTGGCCTTGAGCCGCTCCTCAATCTCGTTGTAGGCCTTGCGCACGTCGTCCGCCGATTTCAGCTTCAGGTGGACGCCCCCCATGTCCGATTTGTGGACAATGGTTAAGGACGCCAGTTTAACCGCCACCGGATAGCCAACCTGATTTGCGACCTCTACCGCCTCATCGGCCGAGCGGGCCAAACCGCCATCACCGACCGGCAGGCGATAAGCTTTCAATACGTTCAGCGTCTCTTCGGTGGACAGCCAGCCGGTGCCCCGGCTACGCAAGGCTTCCTGACAAATCGAACGCGCACGATGCGTTTCAATGTCGGTAAACTCCGGGATCATGCCGACGGGTTCCCGTAACCAGCTCGCGTATTGCCCGATTTTGCTGAAAACGCGCGCCGCCGATTCCGGGAACGGATACACGGGCATGGCTTCGTTCTTGCCGACCCGAAGCGGTGCATGCGTGCCTTCCTCAACCATCAAGCACGCGAGCACCGGTTTCTGTTCCGCGCCTTGTTCGCGCGCAGCGGCCACGCCCTCTTCAATCGCTTGGTCAACCGCCGCGTTGACCGCTGTGCCCACCGGGATGTAAATCACAATCAACATGTCAATTTCGTCACTGGCCAGCACCCGCTCAACGGTTTGCTTGAAGTGGGCCGGCGGGGCCGAGGCAATCATGTCGACCGGGTTGCCGACGGCTGCGGCGGCCGGTAGGAAGGCTTGCAGTTGACTCTTAATTGCATCGCTGAGTTCCGGGACGACGAGGCCGCCCGATTCGCACGCATCCGAACAGAGGATGCCGGGACCACCGGCATTGGTGACAATGCCGACGCGATTGCCCTGCGGCAGGGGTTGCGCCGACAAGGCGGCCGCCAAATCAAACATCTCCTCCAACGTGTCGCAGCGAATCACACCCGTCTGATTGAACAGGGCTTCAACCGGCGTGTCGGCCGCTGCCAACGCGGCCGTGTGCGAACCGGCTGCACGGCGACCGGCGCTGGTACGTCCGCCCTTCACGCACACAATCGGTTTGCTGCGGCTCACCCGCCGCGCGATCCGGGCAAAGCGGCGTGGGTTCTTGATCGATTCCATGTACAGCAGAATGACATTGGTTTCGTCGTCGCCTTCCCAGTATTGCAGCAGATCGTTTCCAGACACATCCGCCTTGTTCCCGATGCTAACGAATGTGGAGAGACCTAGGTTGAGGCGCTTGGCCAAAGCCAGGATGGCCAGGCCCAAAGCGCCACTCTGGGACGACATCGCCACGGTCCCGTGCGGCGGGAAGATCGGTGAGAAAGAAGCGTTCAGGGATACCGCCGGGTCGGAGTTCAGCAGGCCAAGACAGTTCGGTCCGATCATACGCATGCCATAGCCCCGGACTTTGGCGACCAACGCATCCTGCAGCGCGCGGCCTTCATCGTTCGTCTCCGCGAAGCCGGCGGAAATAACGATCAACGTGCGAACCCCGCGCGCGGCACAGTCATCAATCGCCCCCATCACCAAATCACGCGGAACGACGATTACCGCTAGATCTACGGGTTCCGGGATATCTTGTACCCGGGCATACGCGCGCATGGAGCAAATCACTTTTGCCTTCGGATTGACGGGATAAATGCACCCTTGAAAACGGCTCAGGACTAAACCTTCCATGATCCGGTAGCCGATAGATGACGGCTTGCGCGAGGCCCCCACCACCGCCACCGATTGGGGCTTGAAGAAGGGACGCATGGAGGCGGCCGTGAACAGTCGGTCCCGCATCTCTGTCTTCGCCACACTATCGGCACCGGGCAGCACCGAAAATTCAACCGTGACCATATCATTTTCGTAATGTTCCGTGATGGGAAAGCCCGAGTTGCGAAAGACCTCGAGCATCGCCTTGTTATCGGATTGTGTCACGGCCTTGAATTCGGTGAAGCCATGTTTAATCGCCAAAAGCGAGAGTCGTTCAAGCAATAACGTTCCCAGCCCCTTGCCCTGGAAGGCGTCATCGACGGTTACCGCGACCTCCGCGACTGCATCGGATACAGCAAAATAGGAGCCCGTCGCGATAATGCGCTCGGCCTGCTCCGATATCCGGGTCACGATCATCGTCAGGACTTTCGTCGGATTAGTATTGTCGCACATCTCGGCGATGGCGGTTTCACCCGGCTTCGAATCGGTAAAGAAGCGGCTCCGTCGGGAATCCGGGGATAAACGCTTGAAGAAGTCGACCAGACGGGCCTGATCCTCGGGGGTTGCGTTATCAATCGTGGCCGTGGTGCCGTCGCGCAGAATCAAACGGCCATGAACGGCAGAATCTTGATAGGGGGGGGGGAGGTACAGGGGGCGGGTTGGTATCATCGTTATCTCCTTATAAATTCATCGCACATCAACGTACAATCCTAGCGCAGCCCGGCGCTCCTTTGTATCGGGTGAATGACGGTTCCTGTATCGGGGATTCGCGGATGTAACCCATTTGACAATTCGCTTATCCCTCCACATAGTATAGCCGTTTCAGGAAGGTTTACGAGACTCTTTTGGGGAGAATGAATCATGCGAAATGAATTTGGGACCTATGCAGGTGCGTATTCGGCGACGGGCGCGCGGGTAACGACGCGAGCCGATTTTATCATGCGCACCTATAACCATGTGTTTGGGGCGATCTTGGCCTTTGTGGGGATCCAGATTGTGTTGTTCCAAACCGGCATGGCCGAGACAATTGCTGCGGCCATGTTATCGGTGAGTTGGCTGTGGATTCTGGGGGCCTTCGTTCTGGTCGGCTGGTTGGCCACGCACACCGCGATGCGGACGGAGTCCCTGCCGGCGCAGTATGGGGCCCTAGCCCTGTACGTCGTGGCGCAGGCATTTATTTTTGTGCCCATGCTTTACATCGCGAACGCATATGCGCCGGGCGCGATTACCAGTGCGGCGTGGGTCACGTTGGCTGGATTCACCGGTCTGACCGCTGTGGCTTGGTTTTCACGAAAGGATTTCTCGTTCCTAGGCGCCCTGCTGCGATGGGGGATGGTCGGGGCCCTGTTGCTGATCGTCTTTGGCGCGATCTTCGGTATGCAACTGGGTACGTGGTTTTCGGTGGGTATGGTGTTTCTGGCCGGTGCCGCCGTACTGTATGATACCAGCAATATCCTGCGCCATTATCCCGAAGATCGTTATGTGGCTGCGGCCCTCGCGCTGTTCGCTTCGATCGCAATGATGTTCTGGTATGTGTTGCGCTTGATCATGGCGGCTCGTCGCTAAGCGGGCAGGGGAGAACGGGCCCGACCGACCTGGCACATTCCGCGCCCAGCGTGCGCACGCCAAAGGCGTTGAACGGGGTCCTTTGGACTGCGGCGCTGCGCGCCGCTTTGGACTTCCCTGACATTTCCACGCGATGGTAGATGGCGAATCCTCCCGCCTTCGCCCGAACGCTCCGCGTCGGGACTACGGCGTGGCAAGCCGGATG
>SKLK01000100.1 GCA_007123265.1 Kiritimatiellia bacterium | reverse complement strand
GCCAGCGGTCAACGGGTACGCGGCTGGACTACCGGCGACCCCGCCGATGAATGTCTACACGGCCGATGTGCCGGCATCGGTGTCCTCCCGGTTCTATCGGATTCACGAAGAATAGGCTTTCGACAGTCGCCTGTCCGAGCGCCTCTGCGCACACTCCCTTGGTCCCGCGACGGGGATACGCTTGCTTTCATGCATCGAATCAGCGAAGCTGTCGCTACCAAAACGTATAAGTGGAAGACCATGAAAGCTACCGATTTACGAGGCATCCTCGGCTACATAGCCCGGTTCCGCGACCGGTTGTTTGTATTAAATATTGATAGTGAAGTTCTGGCCGCAGAAAACTTTCGTAATCTGCTGCTGGATATCTCTGTGCTGCGCAGCCTCAATATCAAGGTGGTGATCGTGCACGGGGCAAGCCGCCGTATTCGGGAATTATCCAACGATCTCAATATCCCCGCGACCGACGTCGATGGCATGGGCGTGACGGACGCCGCCACATTGGAGCTGGCGATCCTGGCGGCGAACCGCTTTTCGCATGATATCCTCGAAGGATTGGCCGAAACAGACGTGCGGGCCGCCATTACCAACGCGATTGTCGCTCATCCTGCCGGCATTCGCGGCGGACGCGACTATGCCTTTACCGGCAAAGTCGAGCGCGTCGATACGGCGTTCTTGAATGCGCTGCTGGACCAAGGGATTATCCCGGTTGTACCGCCCATCGGTTGCGACGGCAATGGCCAGACCTACCGCGTCAACTCGGATCAGGCGGCGCGCGAAGTGGCCGAGGCGTTACGGGCGGCCAAACTCATGTTCGTCACCACCAGCAACGGCTTGGCCGGTGCCGGGACCTTGAGCACCCAATTCGCGGTAGCCGAGGCCGAGACCTTTTTGCAAGCGCAACAGGATCAATTGACCCCGGAACTGCGCTCAAAACTGGTACACGGTTTGCACGCCTGCAAAAACGGTGTCCAACGGGTGCACATCATCGATGGCCTCCAAGACGAGGCGTTGTTGGGCGAGGTCTTCTCCAACGAGGGCGTCGGAACGATGATCTATGCCAACGAGTATCAGGCGATCCGGCCCGCCCGTAAGCGCGATGTCGGTGTGATTATGGCGTTGATTCGCGACGCGGTCGCGGCCGAGGAAATCGTGGCCCGGACCCGGTCCGATGTCCTGGCCCAGCTGGGGTCATTCTACGTTTTCGAAATCGATCGCAATGTGGTCGGCTGCGTGGGGCTGCGATTGTATGCCGCAGCCGAATCCGCCGAGTTGCAGTGCCTGTTCGTCTCAAACGCCCACAAACATCAAGGTATCGGCGCAAAACTCGTCGAATTCACCGCACAGCGCGCCACGGCGTTGGGGTGCAAACGGCTGATTGCGCTGTCCACCCAAACCTTCAATTACTTTCAGCAGAAGGGCGGGTTTGTGCCGGGACAACTCGAGGATCTGCCGGAGGAGCGCCGCGCCAGCTACGAAGCAAGCGGGCGCAAATCCCGGATTCTCGTCCGCACACTTAAACCGGGAAGCGAATCATGATGGAGTTGGCGTCAGACTCCCCTGTAACCCCCGACCCCGTATCGTCCGAGCCCGCGTGGCCGGTACTAAGCGCCATAGAAGTGCGGGTTTTAGGCTGCCTGCTGGAAAAGGCGAGTACCACACCGGAGTATTATCCGCTCACGCTCAACGCGCTGACGAATGCCTGCAATCAGAAGTCCAATCGTGACCCGGTCATGTCGTTGACCGAAGAGCAAGTGCTCAACGCCCTCGACGGTTTGCGCTACACCCATCAGTTAGCCGCCTTGGTTCATACGGCGGGCAGTCGCGTGGACAAGTACAAGCACACGCTTGCCACACGTGTCCCTGTCACGCCGGAGCAAGCGGCCATCTTGTGCGAGTTGTTCCTGCGCGGTCCGGAAACGGTGGGGGAACTAAGGACCCGCGCCTCGCGGCTGTGTCCGCTGCGTGATCTTGATCAAGTGCAAGAGTTGCTGACGCAATTGGCCGGGCATCCGGATGGACCGCTGGTGGTTAAGCTGGCCAAGGAGCCGGGCCGGCGTGAATCACGATGGATGCACCTATTGGCCGGCCCGCCGGGCGATCTTGCGGTGGCACCAGTGTCGGCACCCGAAGAGGCGACGAATGCCTTGGACGCGTTGCGGGATGAAGTAGAGGGCCTCAAGCAGGAGGTCGCCACCTTGCGGGCCGAAATAGCCGATTTCCGCCGTCAATTTGAGTAGGACGGGTATCTGCAGCGGTTACGCCCACTGATTTTTTCGCGCGCGTCCCATAAATTGGGGTTGCCAAGCGTTAGGGAGGCGAGTATGGTTCCGGCCCTTCGAGTAAATGATCAAGGTGAATGAGGTACTGTCATGGCACGGGTAAAATTAACAAAGAACAAGAATCTGTTGCGCCCGAAAAAGCGCGGTGCGGCCAAGCGTCGCCGTCTACTGGAACAGCGTCAACGGCTAATTGCAGCCGGTGTTGGCGAGGATAAACTCCGGCACTACAACGAAAAACAGTTGCGGGCAAAATTGAAGGAACTGAAAGTCTAATCTGTTCCTGATGCGATTGATGCAGCCGGGTCCGTTGCGGGCTCGGCTGTTTTATTTTTGCGGGCTTGGATAAACGAGCGAATGCCGAGATACAAATAGCCTGCGGAGAGAACCGCCATGATGCTTTGCGCCGCAACAGCGCCGGCGTTGTCTACATGTGTTGGGCCGACCGAAATAAGGTAGAGTCCGAAGGGCAGTGCGCGGATGGTGCCGAGTAAACCCAGCAGGGCCAGTCCCATGGCCGCGTGCATCAAGTGCTTTCGATTCGCATCATTCAAATGGGCCAATACACCCAGCGCAGCGATGGGTACGCCAAAAAACGACGGAATCAACGCGGTCTTCGACGCGCCGCCGGTCAGTTGATAGGAAACCACGCCGAGCAGAATTAATAGTCCCCCGTAAATCATCGTCAGTTTAGCCATCGTGCATTCTCCCGTTTTGCCGGGAACATACCATTGGCACGGCGGACTGCCAAGTAGAGGTTCATTGTCATCGTGGGCGCAATGCGGAGGCGATGCATTCAATCAAGTGCAGCGCCCGGCGGCCGGTGCCGTCACGGATCTGGTGGCGACAGGAAAAGCCCGAAGCGCAAATCAGGGCCTCGTCTTCAACCGTGCGGACGGCGGGAAACAAACGTTGTTCTCCGATTTGCATGGACAACGAATAAGTTTCGGCGCGTAGGCCAAATGCGCCAGCCATGCCGCAACAGCCGGTGTCCCAGAGCACCGGATCAAAGCCTGCCGCCGCCAGCACTTGCGCTTGCATGGTGGGATCGGTCAACGCCCGGGCATGACAATGCGAGTGGATGTACACGCGTTGTCCCCGTCCGTCACAGCGTTCGGATAAGCGGTCGAGATGACGCAAAAAATACTCTTCGACCAGAAACGTGCGACGCGCTAAGTCTTTGGCCTGCTCCACATATTTTTCCGGCGCCAAATCGATCCAATCGTCGCGAATCGTTAATAGTTCCGAAGGTTCGGTCCCAATCCACGTCCGGTCTTGAAATGCCGGGCGGTCCAACTCGGTGAGCAGCTCGATCATGATCTTCTCCGCCTGATCCAAAAACCCGCCCGTGATGGCGGTGCGCCCGGTCGCGCGCGGCGGCTGCAACGTGACCGGTATGCCCAGCGCCTCCATCACACGGAGTAGCGCGTGACCGATAGTTGGTTCCAAGCGATCCGTGTAGAAATCGTTCCAAAACAAGACGGGGACATGTTCTGTTATCTCTTGTGGTACGGTCGTGATGGGCCGACGATACAAGCGCTTTGGGGCCACGGCCGGTAAAGACCGGTCCGGATGCCATTGGATGAGTCGATGGAGTAGATTACGTCCCGATCGGCTGTCCATCCGGTTCAATAGCGATTTCGGCAGGTACACGGTCCAAGCCAGCATTCGGTCTGGGAATGCGTAGAGGCGGTCTGCGCGTGTGGGCGGATGGTGCCGGTGCCAGCCGTTCAGGAACTCGGCCTTCATGCGGGCCATATCCACATTGGCCGGACACTCGGACTTGCAGGCCTTACAGCTGAGGCATAGCGAAAGGGCGTCATGCAATTCCGGCGCGGCGAAGGCCCCGGCCTGGCGGCCGCGAAAGAGTTGCCGGAACAGGTTAGCGCGCCCGCGCGTACTGTCACGCTCTTCCCTGGTGGCCATATACGAGGGACACATGGTCCCGCCGGAAGCGGCCAGCTTGCGGCAAACGCCGGCCCCGTTACAGCGATCGAGCATGGTCGTGAAGTCCGGTTGATCGCGCCAGTGGAAGCGGGTCGCCACATCCACATGCGCCGTTTCCGGGCGCACGCGCAAGGCCTGATCGATCGGGGGCGCATGAACAATCTTGCCCGGATTAAGCCGGCGTTGCGGATCCCATAGGTCCTTGACCGCATGCAGGACCGGCATCAGGTCGGTGCCGAGGACCCGCTGAATATACGGGGCGCGAACCCGGCCGTCGCCATGTTCGCCGGACAGTGAACCGCCGTATTGATGCACCAAGATCGCCATCTCCTCGGCCATGGCCTTGAGCGTTTTGATGCCCCCCGTAGTGCCCAAACGGATTTCAGGGCGGATATGTAGCTCCCCGACAGATGCGTGGCCATAATAGACGCAGCGGGTCTCATGTCGCTGCATGAGCGCCTCTATATCGAGGATAAAGGCCGGTAAATCCTCCACCCGCACCGCACTGTCTTCCATGAATTCGGGAGTTTTGACATCGCTCCAAAGCCCCATCAGCAGACCCAACCCCGCCTTGCGCAGGGCCCACGCGCGTCGCACGTCATGCGCGTCCAGCAGCAGGGGGGCCGCCGTCGCTTGGCCACTTTCCAAGCAATGGGCCTGGAATGATCGGGCGGTCGCGACCGCCGTTTCCTCGGTGTCGCCATGAAACTCGACCAGCAGCAGTGCGCCCGGATCGCCTGTAATGAAAAAGCGGTTGCGTTGCTGCACCAGATTGTTATGCGTGGTCTGCAACAAAAGCCGGTCCATGAGTTCCGATGCCGCCGCACCGTGGCGAACGGCCTCGATGTTAGCTACAACCGCGTCGTAGACGGTTTCGAAGTGCGGCGCCACCAAGACGCGATAGCGGGGAAGAGGGGTCAGCTTTAACTCGGCTTCCACCGTTAAGGCTAATGTGCCTTCACTGCCGCACAGGAGTTCAACCAGGGAAAAAGGCGGACCATCCGGCGTGAATGGTGCCCGTCGCAGCAGTCGATCCAGCGCATAACCCGTGTTCCGCCGAATGATGGAGGGATGTGGATAGGCGCGTCGGATCAGGTCTTCATGCTGAGTGAGCAGGGCCAGCATCTGCCGGTAGATCTGGCCCTCAAACGTGTTCAGCGCCTGTTTGGCGGCCAGTTCGTCGGGGGGCAATGGACCGACCCGGATGCTGGAACCATCCTGCAGGATGACCTGCATGGCATGTACGTGATCCGAAGTGACTCCGTAGCGGCCCGAATAGAGGCCGGCCGAGTTGTTTCCGATCATGCCCCCAATCATGCACCGGTCGGTTGTAGCTGTGTCCGGCGCAAAATGAAGCCCAAGCGGCGCGGTCGCGCGGTTCAACGCATCACGGATCACGCCCGGCTGCACCGTGGCCCGATGTTGTGCTGAATCGATATTCAGGATGCGATTGAGATGCCTCCCGGTATCGATGACCAAGCCCGCCCCGGTGGTCTGACCGGCGAGGCTGGTGCCCGCCGCGCGTGCAGTTACGGACCAGCCCTGTGCGGTCGCCAACTGGACGGCCTCCGCGCATTCCGCGACGGACATTGGAAACGCGATGGCGGCAGGCAACTCCTCGTACATCGAGGCATCATTCGCGTAAAGTCTGCGGGTCTGTTCGTCCGTCTGGATCCTCAGCTTCATGGTTCGACTATAGCATACCGCGTCGTCACTGGGGACAGGGAAGCGAAAACCTATCCTTGCTTGAGGGGTAATTTTCGCCTAGCCTTGTCGCTGGTTATGAGTACAAAAATCATTGTCGGAGTTATGCTGTTTATGGGGGGGATGCAGATGCAAAAAGCCTTCGGCGAGCACATGTCCGGCAATGATGCGGTGCCGGTGGCTCCGATCCCGGCGACAATGTACAAGGGGTGGTCGAACGCGTATCATCTAAGCAATAATGAGCTGAAGGTCGTGGTGGTTCCGGAAATCGGCCGCATTGCGCATCTGGGGTGGGCGGATGAGCCGAATCTGTTGCGATTGAACGAGTTGCTCTGGGGAGAGACCGGTAAGACCGTTGAGACCGATGACTGGATCAACTTCGGTGGTGACTGGATTTGGCCGGTGGCTCAGCCGCATTGGCCCTTGTTTCAGGATGGGAATTGGCCCCCTTCACGCTTGTTGGATGGACGCAAGTGGAGCGGTCGGGCTTGGCGCACAGAGGACGGCACGCAGCACAGTTTGATGACCGAGGACTTTGATCCGCCCATCAGTGTCCGTGTGCATCGGACGCTGCGCTTGCCCCAGGAAGGCGCACGACTGACCGTGAGACAGCGGCTTGAGCGATTGGAACCCTCTGATATTCCTGTGACCTTATGGCAGCTAAGCCAGATCGCTGATGCGGATTACATGTTCATTCCCGTCGACGAGGATTCCCGGTTTCCTGGTGGCTTGAAACCGTTGCTGTTTGAGATGCCGGGAACGAACATCCTCCATCGTTGTGGAACGATCGCCGTGTACCAAGCAGGACTTGGGGGCGAACATAAAGTGGGGTCGGATTCCCCGCGTCGCTGGATCGCGGCGTTGCGTGGGGACACGTTGATTTTGCAACGGACCGAGCCGGGCGATGGGGAGGGACCGTATCCCGATGGTGGTTGCACCGTTGAAGCATATGCCAATACGAATGCTGGCTATGTGGAGATCGAGAGCCTCAGCGTCGAGGGGCATCCGGAACCGGGAACCTACATGGATAATACATTGATTATTACGCTCTATCGCCTCGATCCGGATATCCCGCGAACGCCCTGTGCGCTAGCGGACTGGGTTAGGGAAATCGTCGGCGAAGATGTGACTCGGTGATGTCGCCAGCGCGGTTTTCAGTTTATCTTTCACCGGCAATCGGCGTAAGCTGATCCTTGATGCAACGACGCACCACATTTGATATTCTGACCGGCCTACTGGCCGTGTTTGCCGATGCATTGGCCGTCTATTTGGGTATTTTGCTCGCGGTCTGGCTACGCTTCTTCAGTGGGTGGATTCCGTTTAACGAGCCGTTGCCACCGTTGACCCTCTATTGGCAGGGGGCAGGGATTGCTACACTGATTTTTCTGCTGATCTTCGCCGCGTTGGGGCTATACAAGCGTCCGCAATACGGCGGGTTTGGCGATAAAGTGCCCCGCCTGATGCGGGCTACGCTGTGGGGGATTGGTTTGACGATGATGTTGGCGTTTGTGTTGCGGACGGAGCCGCCCTTTTCACGTTTAGCAACCGGCTTGTCCTTCTTCTCTGTGAATATGTTGCTCCTGATTGAGCGGTATATCCTGTTCAAGCTAGAGATCTGGTGGGCCCGGGGACAAGCCATTCGAAATCAGGTAACGGTAATCGGAACTGGTGAAAATGCTCAGAAGCTTCGGACAGTACTGGAGTCGGACCCCCGTTTACGGTCGGAGGTAACAACCTTCTTGACCTTGGCCGGCGAGGAGCCTGATCCGGCGATCCCGACGGACTTGATTGTGGGCTCGATCAATGATTTACAGGCGCACTTGGATTCGGGCCAAACCAACCATGTCATTTTATCGCACATGGCCATCGAGCGCGAAGCGATTGTCGAAATGATGGTCCGGTGCGAGCGGTCCATGGTTGCCTTTCAGTTGGTCCCGGACCTTTTTCGTATCCTGACCAGCAAAGTGGATATCCGGTCGATTGGCGGTGTGCCGTTGTTGGGTATGGGGCGTTGGCCACTGGATCATTTTGGGAATCGTTGGTTGAAGCGACTGGAGGATATCTGCGGAGCCTTGGTGGGATTGCTCTTGACCGGTCCGTTGATCCTGGTGCTGGCCGTGCTGGTGAAGCGTTCTTCCGGTGGACCGGTCTTTTTCCGACAGGAGCGATGCGGTGAAAGCGGCGCGCCATTCACCATTTACAAGCTGCGCACGATGCAGGTAGACGCCGAAGAAGCCAGCGGACCGGTTTGGGCGTCGCCGGACGACCCCCGCCGCACACCGTTGGGGGCCTTTATGCGCCGGTATAATCTCGATGAGCTGCCCCAGTTTTGGAACGTCTTGAAAGGGGATATGAGTCTGGTCGGCCCTCGTCCCGAGCGCCCGCACTTTGTTGAACAGTTTAAAGAAGACATTGGCAGTTATATGTGGCGGCACATTTACAAGCCGGGCATGACGGGATGGGCGCAGGTCAATGGTTTGCGCGGTAACACGAGTATCGAGGAGCGCGTCAAGCATGATTTGTTCTACTTGGAAAACTGGTCGGTCTCCTTTGACTTTAAGATACTGGTAAAGACCCTCTTTGCCCGTGAAAATGCGTATTGATCGAACAGGGGCGAAGGGGTTCTGGTGAAAGGGGGAAGACAGTCTATGAGCACGAATAGAGACGGCTCTGTCGGCCGGATGTGTTGGCCCGGTGCCTGGCGTTATGCGGGTCTGTTGGCTATATGTGGCAGTTTGCTAAATGTGGCGAGTGCTGAGTCGCCGTCGAATCGACTGGTGCCGGAGTGGGAACTGACCGGCCCCTTGGTCATGGTGTGGCCGGAATTCGTTTCTGGCCAGCGTGCGCTGGTTGAGGCGTATACGGCGTGGATTCGTTCTTTGCCAGATGACGTTGATGTGGCTTTAGTTAGCCCTCGTCCCCCCCGTCGGCAATCGTTGAGCGAATTGGGTCGGTCGGTCCGGTATATCCCGCTGAGCGAAGTGGATGAGGTGGCATTACGGCTTTGGGGTGGGGTTGCCGGTGCCCGCCCGGATGGCCGGTTGTTCCGGGTGCTTGGCCGGTATGCGCCCGGCCATCTTGCAGGGCGCGCGATTGGGCGTGCCGCCCGGGATGCTGCCAGTGGCGAGGAGTTGGCCCGCATGTTATATACGCACATGCAGAATCTCGATCTGCATATCACGGGTACCCAATTTGTTCACAATGGTCATGGCGTGGGTTTTATGTCGAACCGGGTCATCGCTGAGAATCAACACTGGTCGCTCGCCCGAATTCAAATCCTCTTCCGTGAGCAATTCGGCGTGGATCGATTGGTTTTCGTGCCGGTCCCGGAGGCTAGTGAGTCTGGTAGCATTGATGGGATGATCCGGTTTGTTGGCCCCGACCAAGTATTAGTCGCTCAGACACCGGAGCCGCTCAGTCAGTATTTGTATGATCTTGTGAGGAAGCATGTTGGAGAGGATGCCACAGTGCATGCCGTTTCTCAGGTGCCCGACACGCCCCTCGGCGCGGTTTGGGGCAACTACCTCCATTTGGTTCACTTGGATGGCGTCCTTTGGCTGCCCACCTATGGAACCGCCGATGATGCGCGGGTGCGGGATCAATTGGAGCATGCGTTTCCCGATTTGGATGTGCGGTATTGGGACAACGGGGGGCGCATCATAGAGTCATCGCGTCCGTGGTCGCTGTATCGAACCAGTCTTCGCTTCTGATTTCTTTCTTTTCTTTTCTTGAACAAAAAAGACCTTATTTGTTCTAACTAACAAGCAGTATCACCCTCGCGCTTCAGGGCTGTGCGTCTGCTATGCGTTAACCGATGAAGCGTGTCCCAAAATAAGGAGCTACAATGAGATTATTTATCGAGTCGTTAATGGTGCTTTTGAAAGATCAGGGCATGACACAAACCGAGTTAGTTACGCGGTGCAATAAGATAGGCAAGAAGGATGGTTTGCAGATATCCAAGGGTGCTATCAGCAATTACAAGCAGGGCCGCTTCCCGGAGCCTTCATACGCGGCCTTAATTATTCGCAGTGTGTCCAAGGATCCAGTCCGCCGCAACGAGTTAGTCGTTGCATATTTGAGGGACGTGTCCGGTGAATTGGGCGTGGATCAGGGAGAGGTCGACATCGTCAACCTGCGGACGAAGAATGTCAATCAGCTTCAAGTCTTGCCCACCCATGTTCGGGAGCAACTCTCGACGTTAGGCAAAGCAAGCGTCAAAATCCCTGAATACCGGCGGGTCGTATCCGAACTCAGCAAACTTGCAGAGCGACACATCAACCCACCTCCACCGAAAGTGCCCACCCGCGGAGTAAAAAAGCGCCGCCGCAAAAAGTGATTTTCATTTGGTGACACAGAAATAGTGGTTGGAGTCAGGCATCTGCATCCTTTAGCATCCTTTAGGGACAGAGAATTAGTGGCTCGGGCCGTATTTTTTAGTGGAGTATCGATCGAAATTGCGTCTTCGGTCCGTTCCTTGCGGGCGTAGATGATGGCGACACCCTGTCTGAGTGGTCTGGTGCAACGGTTCAGGGACGTAAATCTTTGAAAAATGATAGAATATGGGCAGATCCGTGCAATGCGGATCTGTTCATGTCTTTTTGGGGGGCTCTATATGGGG
>SKLK01000147.1 GCA_007123265.1 Kiritimatiellia bacterium | reverse complement strand
TTTCAGCTTTTCAGCTTTTACTCACACAATCGCCATCCATTCCACATACGCTTCCCACCAGCCCATGCCCCAGAGCATCCAGATAATGGCGCCCAAGGCGATATACGGACCGTAGGGGATTCGGCTCTGCCAGTCTTGGCGCCCGGTCAAGATGAAGGCCAAGCCGACCGCGGACCCGCCAAGTGATGAGAGCATGATGGTGAATAGGACGCCTTCCCAGCCCATGAACGCGCCGATCGCGCCCAATAGCTTAACATCGCCAAGCCCCATGGCATCTTTTTTGAATGCCCACTTGCCCAACACCGACACGAGCCAAAGTGAGCCGGCTCCGGCGACGAGACCGATGATCGACGACACGACGCTTTCGAGGGGGGTCGATGCCTGATGCAAAACCGGGAACGCGGCACTGAGCATCAGCCCCAAGAGCATGCCGCCAATGCTGACGCGATCAGGAATAATCATATGTTCCAAATCCACAAACGTCGCCAGCAGCAGCCCGAAGACCGCAAGCATGTAGAGTGGCGTCACTGCGGACCAGCCGTGAATGAGCCAAAGCGCCAGAAAAAGCACGCCGGTTAGCGCTTCGATTATGATATAGCGCGGCGAAATGGTCGTGTGGCAGCGTCGGCACTGACCGCGCAGAAAGAGATAGCTGAGGATCGGCAGGTTGTCGTACCAGGCAATCGGCGTTTCGCAATGCGGACAGCGTGAGCGCGGTGAAATCACGGATTGTTCGCGCGGAATGCGATAGACGCAGACATTCAAAAAGCTGCCCAGCGCCGAACCGAAGAGGAACACCAGCAGCGAGACATAGGTGTACAGTCCCGGCGGCCAATCCTCGATCATTGGTATACCGCCCTCTCCAGCGCTTGGCGCATGGCTTCGATATCAGCAGATTTTCCGGTCCAGATTTCAAATGCTCGGGCCCCTTGATGCAAAAGCATCGCCAAACCGTTGGCGATAGTGGCTCCGCCTTGTCGGGCTTGTGCGAGAAAGGCCGTTTCCGGATACATGTAGATCAGGTCGAACACCTTTTGCCCCGGCTGGAATGCGTCGGCGGGTAACAACGGCGGATCATCCGGTTTCATGCCGATGGGCGTGGACTGAACAATCACATCGGCGGCCCGGGCCGCCTCAATGGGGCCATCCGCGTCGACACAGGTGACCGGGAGCGCTGGATGATGCGATCGAATTTCGGCGGCTACGGCTTCGGCGCGGCGCTGGTCCACATCGGAGAGGGTGATCGCTTTGGCGCCCTTGCCGGCACTTACCAGTGCCACCGCTCGACCCGCGCCACCCGTGCCAAGCACGAAGATGTGTTCACCGGTTAAACAAGGACCGAATGCCTCCTCCATTGCCTGGAGGAAACCGAATCCATCCGTGTTGTGCCCGACCAGGCCTTGATCCGTAAACGCCACCGTATTGACTGCACCGAGCAGGATCGCTGACGCATCATTCCTTTCCAGTTGCGCAAAGGCCACCTCCTTCAGTGGGACGGTCAGGTTAACACCGCGAAAGCCCAGTTCCTGCATACTATGCAGGACCGGCATCAGCCGGTCGGGATGTACATCGAAAGCCAGATAAATGGCATCCAGCTTGAGTGCGGCAAACGATGCGTTATGCATCACCGGCGAAAGGGTATGCCCGATCGGATGCCCCAAGACCGCAAAAGGCAAGGTGTGTCCGCTGAGCTTCATCGCCTATCCCTTCGGTGTCGGCAGCGATGCTTCATGGTCCACGCTTCGTCTTTGTAGTTTTGGCGGAACGCTTTTTGTCCGACTTCTTCGTCGGTGCATCAACTTGCTGATCAACCAAGTACCGGTTCACACAATTCAAATACGCTTTCGCAGCAGCTTCAACGATATCGGTACTCGAGGCCTTGCCGTTGATGATTCGGTCATCGAATGCCACACGAACGCTGACTTCACCCAAGGCATCCTTGCCTTTGGTAATCGCCTGAAGCGAGAAGTCCTCCAGCCGCCCCTGCAAGCCGCAAATGCGATCAATCGTCTTAAGCGCCGCATCCACCGGCCCGTCACCGCACGCCGCATCCTGGGTGATCAACTCATTTTGTTGCAACTTCACCGTTGCGGTGGGGATGGTGTCCGATCCCGTGGAGACATGCAGATACTTCAAGGTGTAGATCGGCGGCGGTTCAGCCATTTGCTGTTGCACAATGGCCACCAAATCATCATCGTAAATGGTCTTTTTCTTGTCGGCCAAATCGATAAACGCGTCAAAAGCCTGCGCCAGTTCCGTGTCGCTCAGGCGAAAGCCCAGTTTATGCAAATGATTGGCGAAGGCATGCCGCCCAGAATGCTTGCCCAGCACCAATTCCGTCCCGGATATGCCCACGTCTTCAGGCTGCATGATTTCGTACGTCGTACGATTCTTCAGCATCCCATCCTGATGGATCCCCGATTCGTGGGCAAAGGCATTGGCGCCGACGATGGCCTTGTTGCGTTGCACCAGCATCCCGGTCAGCTGACTCACCAAGCGACTGGTGCGAAAGATCTCCTCGGTCTTCACGCCGGTTTGAATGCCGTAGCAATCGTGACGTGTACGCAGCGCCATGACCACCTCTTCGAGTGAGCAGTTCCCGGCCCGCTCGCCCAACCCGTTGATCGTGCATTCAATCCCGCGGGCGCCGTTGTTTACTGCGGCCAGCGAGTTCGCCACGGCCAGCCCCAAATCATTGTGGCAATGCACGTGCACGGTAACCCGATCGATACCTTCCACGTGTTCATGCAGGTAGGCAATCAACGC
>SKLK01000119.1 GCA_007123265.1 Kiritimatiellia bacterium | reverse complement strand
TCAATGCGGCGCACCTCCAGCCCGTAGGCCGTGAACAAGGCTGTCATCGTCAGCAGCCAGACAAACAGCAGGGAGGATACGGCAAGCACAAGGCGCCGTTGCCCTTTGCGCGAGGAGGCCGCCATTTTCCAGTCGTCGAGCGATAAATCCAAGCGCGGGGATTCGCCGGCCACGGCCGTGCGCCGGGCGACGCCCTCCGTCAAGGGTGGCAGTTCGTCGAGCGCACACGCGTTGACGATCAGGTCGCACTCGGCTTGCAGCTTTTCGAGTAAAAGGTCCGGGCACGGGCCATGATGCCAGACGGTCAGATCCGGCATGACATGCGCTCCCCATTCCGATTCCAGTGAGGTGAGTGTGTAACCGGTTTCCTCAGCGATTTCGGTGAAAAACTCCTCGTCAGACACCGCGTCGCGCATTCCCAGGGAGCGAAAAACCAATGGGGTGCCATTCTGTGTGATGACCAGTTCGCAACCGGTGTCATCGACCAATAGCAAGCCGTGTCGGCCTTCACCCGGCAAGGCCCCCTGCATCTGTAGCACGTGCCACCAACCGGCGGCGGCCACGTCAATCCGGTCCGGCAGCCGGCCCGCCGCTTGCCATTGATCGCCGAGCTGTTGAATCACGTCGCGTTTCGCGGCGGCGATCAATACCCGGCTGGATTGGTCCGTCACGCCCAATACCTCGTAGGTGACGGCCATGTGCTCGATCGGGAAGGGGGAAAATTTGTCGACCTGCAACTCAACCATGCCCTGCAATTCGTCCGGATCATCCGAGGGCAGGTCAACGACGCGCATAAGTACTTGGTCGGTATGCAGGATCGCAGTGAGCGCGCCTTTCACCGTGCCGCCCATGGACTTCTGGATGGCGGCGCCACCTGCTTGCGGTTCGGCTTGCTGGTTCCCGCCCAAGTCCAGCGGGGCGGATTGATTTTCAATTGCCTCCGCGCTGGAGTTCGGTTTGCGCAGCACGGTCCAATCCAGCGCGTCGGCGCGGAGGATTGCGGCTGTAATGGTGTCCTGCTTAGCCATCCTGATTACTTTCGATACCCCTACCTTGTCCTACATCGGTTCTTCGCGCCAGTACACCGGTACCAGTTGATCGCCTTCCACGCGCATGACACCCCAAACCGTACTCGATACCCTGTCGACCTCGCCCACTGACGTGATGCGCAAGTAATGTACATCACTGACCGTAAGGCGATTCGCCAATTCCGGATTTAAGCCGGTGCGATTGATCGCATCCTGCACACTGGCGAATCCGTCATCGCGTGTTCCGGCTTCACCATCCGGCCCCAATCGCTCCTCCAGAATGGCCTCCACCGCCCATTCCTCGATGCGAGGCAAGGTCAACAAGACTTCTCTCGACGCTGTATTAATGTTTACTTTACCATGACTCCAAGCGGTTAGCCAATAGGCAATCCCGCGCATAGCCTCTTCCGGGGGGGTGCCCGGGGGGCTGCCGAACACGACTTCTTCATCAAAGCCTTTGATCAGCAACAACTCGTCAATGGTGTCGACTGGTGCGCCTTTGACTTTGTAGCCGCGCCGGACATAGAAGGGATCGCTGGAATCGGCGCCGTGTAAGCGTCGGGTATCGGGGCTGGTGGTGTCGGTCCAGTCCAGAAAGGTGTCGATCAATTCCGGCCATCGATCTTCCGGGATATTCGCTTGATCAAGGATTTCCTCCCAATCCTCGTCGGTCAACAAGTTGACATTACGCCGTCCTTCCTCCGGCACAATATCGAGGGTGAGGATGCCTTCGCCGATGGTGCGGGTGAGGCCGCGGATGGGGACGCCGCGGGACAAATTGTAGGCGGCCGTCAATAGCTCATCCTCCGCATCGTCCATGCCGCGATCGTCTTCGCCGACCTCGCCCAATTTCGAGAGAATCAATTGAGCGATTTCCATGCCGGATTGGGCGACAAACTGCGATTTGACGCGCTTGCGGTAGTGGGAAATGATGTCGGCTTCCACGTGCATGTCGAAGGCGAAACTGCCGATCAACAGCGTCAGCAGCAGAATCAGCCATAAGGCAACGATCAACGCGGATCCCCGCTTGCGAGAGCCTTTGTCGGCTTGGCACTGATTGGCTCGTGGAGAAGAACTGGATACATGTAAGCTGTGGTCATGTCGAGCGTAGCGAAGCGAAGTCGAGACATCTCCAATTGCGCCGGTTCGCGCCAGTTCTTTAGGAGTTGGATGTACAATTGATCCCGATTTCGCGGCATGGCATGGGGGCGGTGTGGAAGTCGGCGACTTCATAATTCGCTCTCCGTAAAGCTGACCAGGCTGGTGACCGCCGGCGCCAAGGGGATGGCGACCGCTCGCTGGATCGTGATCGGTCGGCCATAGCGCTCTTCCGGCTCCATATACAACGTGAGTTCCACCAGCGAGGGAATCGCGTTACTTTCGTCCCAGCCATCCTGCCACTGGCCCAGTTCGTCATCGAAAATCCGGCACCGGAAGCCTATCACCCGGGTGGAGACCACCCATTCCTCCGCATCGTATTCCTCCGGGTCGGCGAGATGCGGCAGGGCGCTAATCTTCACCCCGTACTGGGCTTGCGCGGTGCGGCCGACGGTAAAGTTCAACCGTCGCAAGCCATGCGCGTACGGCGAATCAAGCGGCATGAAGGCGGAACTGGAGGTGACCCAGCTAATCGTGTCGCCGGGCCCCCCACCGGCAAATCCTTTGTCCAATCGAAACTCGTAGAATTCCGGTGCGGAATCGAAAAAGGCCATTGACCGCAACGATTGGACGAGCTGATCCATGACAAAATCGCCATGATGCAATTTCGTCAGGGCGTCCGTGCCCCGGTTCCAGGCATTGAGTGTCGCATTAAAGATCGTGAAGATCACGGTGAAGGCCGTCACCATGATGGCCAAGGCAATCAGCAACTCCACAAAGGTGAAGCCGTGGTGTTGGCGCGTCGCGGTAGGGGGGCAGGGGAGCGGTTTCATGGGCCATTCTCCTCCGGCACATAGCGGTAGTAGACCACTTCTTCGTAGCCGCGTTGGCCGCGCCGGGTCCAGGAAACCCGCGTGGTGATTTCAAAGAGCCGGTCGTCCTCGTCGCCCACGGCCTCGATTCGGCGCATCCAGTCAAAGTTTTGCTTGTCCGGGTTCCGAAAGCGGCCTTGTTCCGTGCCGATCCGGACGTCCTCGTCGAAGAGCGGGTTTTCCAGGTCGACCTGGGCCAGTAAGGTATGCGCTTGGGCATAGAGATATGCGGCCCGGACCACCGCCAAGCCCTGTGTGGCCGAGTGAATCAGGACGATGCCGGCAATGCCGAGCATGACCACGGCCAGCATCACTTCAATCAGCGTCATGCCGGCGCGCGATGACGGGGCAGCTTGTGCAGCGCGTTTACTCATGGGTTACAGTGGTCGTGCCGGAAAGATGATCTACCTCGATCGTTACCGAACGACGCTGGTTTTGATGGACAATACGGAGAGAAAAAGAATCGCTGATGCCACTGGGAAAGTAGTTAATCCAATAGATACCGTCCAAGGATTGGCTGGCGCTGGGCGCGGAAAAGTTTTGAATCCGGACTTGCTCAGGCAGTTCGACCGAGCGCCGGACATCGGTTGTGAACGACTCGTTGCCGCCGGTGATACCGCGGCGGCCATCCAGAAAAGCGTCCAGTGGCGGGCCGGAGGCGCGTTCCAGCGCGACGATATCGATCCGGCCCGCGTTGGAATCGAAAAAGACCGTCATCTGGCGCTGCTGCAAGACCGCCATATTGCGCGCGTATTTGCCAGCCGTAACCACGCTACGCGCGGCGCTGCGCAAATTGGCGGCTTGGTATGAGCGCACGAAGGCCGGGATTGCCAAGCCGGTGACGATCAGCGCAATCGCCACCACCAACAAGATTTCGATCAGGGTAAAGCCATGACCGGCTGCTCTAGTTCGTGATGTCACTACTGCTTTCCTGTCCATCCGGGCCCAGGGATCGCAGACGATAATGGTTATCGGTGCGCTGATAGATGTACTCGCGTCCCCACGGATCTTGAGGAACCGCGCCGGCCTCCAGATAGGGGCCTTGCCAGCGGGTGCCGCCCGGATTATTGACTAAGGCGTTTAAATTATCCGGATAACGGCCCATATCCAGTTCATACAGTCGCAGGGCCGACGAAATCGCGGCGATATCCGACCGGGCCCGGGCGATTTCAGCTTGTTGCACCCGGCCGCCCAAGCGGGGAATCGCCACAGCCGCCAAAATGCCAATGATCACCACCACCAGCAGAACTTCGATCAAGGTAAAACCTGATTTTGCACTATATCGCTTACTGTTCATCATCGTATCCTCGTTTTGCGCAGGAGGTATCTCCCGATGCGCTATTATACACTCAAGCCACTGGTCAAATCAAACACCGCCAAGAGCATGCTGACCGCGACAAAGCCAACCATGACCGCAATCACCAGAATCAGCACCGGCTCAATGATCGTGGTCAGCAATTTCACGCTGCGATCCAGCTCGTATTCGTAGCGATTGGCAATATGCGTGAGCGAGCCGCTCATGTCGCCGGTTTCCTCGCCCACGGCCAGCATATCCGTGAGCAGGGCCGGGAAGACTTTGCCGGCGGCGAGCGGGGCGGAGATGGTGGCCCCGTCCGTGACGCGACCGCGGGCGTTCCGGATTTCGTTGGCAATCACTGAGTTCCCCACGGTGTGCTCGACAATCGACAATGCCTGCAAGACCGGGACCCCGTTATTCAGCAGCGCCCCGAGGGTGCGGGCAAACTGGGCAAAGGCGTTGGCGTTGACGATTCCGCGTATGACCGGCAGACGTAACTGGGCGCGGTGCCATTGATGGCGTCCATCCTCCGTGCGCAGCCAATTGCGCAACGCCCAGATTGACCCGATGATAACCAGTATGATCAGCCACCAATAGCTCAGCAAGACCTCGCTGATCCGAATCAGGATTTGCGTGGGCAGGGGCAGGGTGCTGCCCAGCTCGGCGAATATCTGGGTAAACCTTGGCACCACAAACACCATGACGAAGAAGATGGTGACAATGCCTACCACGACCACGATTGATGGGTAGGATAGCGCCATCAGCACTTTTTCCCGCGCTTCCTGGACGCGCTCATAATGTTTACAAAGCCGTTCCAACACACCGGCGAGGTCGCCGCTGGCTTCGCCGGCACGGACCATGCTGACATAGAGGGTGGAAAAGGTTTCAGGGCGCTTGGCCAAGGCGTCCGACAAGCTGGCCCCTTGGACAATCTCGTCGCGCAGTTGCGGAATGATTACGTCCTGTGCCTTGCCGGTATTGCGCTGGGCCAACGTATTCAAGGCGTTCCCCAAGGTCATGCCCGAGGCCAGCAAATCACTGAGTTCGCGGGTGAAAAACAGGACCTCGCGCATGCTCATGCGCACCGCCCGCCCACCGCCGCGCGGGCGGTAGGCCTTCTTGGCTCGTCCGGCCGACTTGGACGCGCCTTTGGTTGTGCCGGGACTTTTCGGCGGTGCGCTGCCTTCTCGCAGCGAGACCGGAACGTACCCCATTCGCTCGACCTGCATCAGCGCGGTGCGCTTATCGTTTGCGTCTACCGTGCCCGAAATCCGCTCGCCGCTCCGTGATTTGGCTATATACGCATATACCGGCATAATTCAGTCACCATTTGATTCTGTCAGCGTGCCCTCATCGCGCCTTGTTCGGTGCGGATTGGCATCCGCACCCCGTGCGGTCACGTTTCCGCCAAGTCTTCGTTATCCTCCGACACGCGCAACACCTCTTCAACGGTGGTGATTCCCGCCAACACCTTAGTCCAGCCATCATAGCGTAACGGCTTTAGCCCTTGCGCCATGGCCGTGTTACGAATTTCCGTGGCGCTGGCCCGGGCCACGATCAGGGGGCGAATCCGGTCGTTGACCACGATAATCTCATAGATGCCGGTCCGGCCGACGAATCCGGTGCCGCGGCATTCATCACAACCCACGGCCTCGTAGATACCCCCTTCCGCCAAACGCTCCAGCGGGAAGCCGACACTGCTCAAAAACGATTCATCCGGCTCAATCCGGTGCCGACATGTCTTGCAGAGGCGGCGGACCAGGCGTTGGGCAATTAGTCCCTCCACCGACGACGCCACCAGAAAGGGTTCGATGCCCATATCCACGAGACGGGTCACCGCGCCGGCGGCGTCGTTGGTGTGCAACGTGCTGAACACCAAGTGTCCGGTCAAGGCTGCGCGGATGGCGATCTCTGCGGTTTCCCGGTCACGAATTTCGCCGACCATAATCACGTCGGGATCCTGGCGCAGAATATGACGCAGGCCCACCGCGAACGACAGGCCGATCTCGGACCGCACTTGAATTTGATTGATCCCCGCCATTTCATATTCGATCGGCTCTTCGATTGTGATGATACGTTTGTCGATGGAGTTAATCGTGTGCAGCCAGGCATACAACGACGTCGATTTGCCGGAACCCGTGGGCCCCGTTACGAGCAGGATGCCGTGGGGTTTCGTAATCAGTTTTTTTAAAATCTTTTCGTCGTGCTCTACCAGGCCGAGCTTGTCAAGGCCCGTCAAGCCGCTGTGGCGCATGAGCAAGCGAAGACTGACACTTTCCCCGTAGACGGTGGGCATGGTGGAGACACGCACGTCGATGTCCTCGCCACGAATCTTCAAGCTGATGCGGCCGTCCTGGGGCAATCGTTTTTCTGCGATGTCCATATTCGCCATCACCTTGATGCGCGAAATAATCGAGGCTTGGAACCGCTTCAAGTGCGCCGGGACCGGGGTCTGATGCAATACCCCGTCGATCCGGTAGCGAATGCGGAGCGACGTCTCCATCGGCTCCAAGTGAATGTCCGTGGCGCGATCCTGATAGGCTTCCCAGATAATCTGATTGACGAACTTGACCACCGAGGCTTCCTGGTCCACCTCGCTCAGGTCTTTCTTGAGATCGCCTTCGGGGGCCAGCTCAATCCGGTCGTCTTGAATCATGCGTTCCAGCGTGTCCGCGCCGACGCCGTAGAATTTCGTGGCCGCCTTGGCGATATCCGCGGAAGGACTCAGCGCCAGGCGTACCCGGTTCCCTGAGGCCATGCGCAGGGCATCGATCAATCCGGGGTGAAAGGGGTCGTGGGTGGCTACGCGCAGGGTGCCGTTGTCCGCAGCAATCGGGATCACGTTGTATTGGAAGATCGCCTTGGTCGACAAACGTTCCAGCACGTGGGATTCGATGCTGACGTCCGCGAGTCGGACAAAAGGGATGCCCATGGCCTTGGCGAGCGCTTCGAGAAATTGGTCTTCCCGGGCATAGCCTTGCTCGGCGACCACGTCCGTGATGGCGCGTCCACTCTGTTGTTGAAGGTTCAGCAGTTCATGGATTTGATCCGGTGTAAACAGTCCGGACTTTTCCAGCAAGGCGGTCAGCTTCGTATATGCAGTTGTCGGCGTTACCATGGTGATGTCTCGCGCAATCCAGCGATCGTATCCGCCTTCCCGCCCCTTATGGAAGAGCGAGTGGGCGTGCCCATCGCGATACAGGTATTAGTAGCGCAAGAGCGCATCGTGTTCAAATCAATATCGTACCCATCAATCCCCAGTTGAATGTGGGCGCAGGACAAAAAAACCACCTGCCCGCGCCGTCAGCGCGGGGAGGTGGCTGCGAATCTCCTGCTGCAAAAAATCAGCGAGGCGGCCGGTCTTCCCGGGGACGGGCTTCATTTACCCGTACCGCGCGGCCGGCGATGTCCTGGTTGTTCATGCCTTCGATGGCCTTTGCCCCCTCATCTGCAGAGGGCATTTCGACAAAACCGAAACCGCGGGAGCGGCCGGTAAACTTGTCCTTGATCACCTGAGCCGAGGCGACTTGCCCGTACGCTTCGAATGCCGAGCGCAAGTCATCATCTGTTGCTTGGTAGGAAAGGTTCCCCACATATATGTTCACGAACGTACTCCTTCTGCAGCCGCACTCAACTCACGAATCCCGAACCGGCAGCTCAATAATTCATTGGACCCGTTATCATGCCGTAACGGTAGAATGTATGCAGGAATTCTGGCAAGCAGAATATCACGCTAATTTAATGCGGTCATTTATGGATCGCGCGCCGGTGTACGTCCAGCGCGGCTTCGTGAACGGCTTCGGAGACGGTGGGATGTGCATGCACAATGCAGGCCAAGTCCTCGGCGCTGGCTTGGTATTCCATGGCGACAACCGCCTCGGCAATTAATTCAGAGGCGGCCGCGCCGAAAATATGTACGCCGAGGATCTCGTCGGTCTCCGCGTCGGCAATCACCTTGACCAGGCCGACGGTTTCCTCCATCGCCAAGGCGCGGCCACTGGCGCGCATGGGAAACGTGCCGCATGCATACGATCGGCCTTCCTGCTTCAGGTCCTCCTCGGTCTTGCCGACCCAGGCAATTTCCGGCCAGGTGTAGATCACCCAGGGAATGGTGTCATGATTGACCCGCGTTTTCTTTCCGGCCAACCGTTCGGCGACCATCACGCCCTCTTCCGAACCTTTGTGCGCCAGCATCGGCCCGCGCACGACATCGCCGATGGCGTAAATGTCGGGCACGTTCGTCGAACCGAACTCATCGACATGAATGTATCCGCTTTCGTCGATAAAGAGGTCGATGCCATTGGCGTTCAGACCCTCGGTATGTGGCACGCGCCCGACCGCGACGACGAGCTTGTCCACGCGCAGCGTGTGTCCACCCTTCGCGTCCTCGTACTCGACCGTAACGCCGTCGGCATCGGCTTCCGCCTTTTTGACCCGGGTGCCCAAATGAATGTCGAGTCCCTGCCGCTTGAATTCTTTCAGCGCCGCTTTGGCAATCTCGCCATCGGCCATGGCGAGGAAATCGTCCATGGCCTCCAACACCACCACTTCCGCGCCGAGCCGGCCCCATACAGAGCCCAATTCCAAGCCAATTACCCCGGCCCCAATCACGCCCAGTTTGGCCGGTACCTCCTGAAAATCCAGCGCCCCGGTCGAATCAACGATGCGCTCGTGGTCGATACTGATATTCGCAAGGGTGCGGGGCGCGGATCCGGTGGCAATGATGATGTGCTTGGCCTGATACACCTGTTTGTCGCCCTTGCCGCCCGTCGGGATCACACCCACTTTCATCCCCGCTTCAAGCTGACCATGGCCCTTCAGCCAGGTGACCTTGTTCTTCTTCATCAGGCCTTCCACGCCTTTGGTCAGCGTGGAAACAATCTTGTCTTTGCGACCAATCATGGTCGGAATATCGAGATCAATTTCCGCCGTCTTGATGCCGTGCGAGGCATATTTATTGCGCACCCGGTCATAGTGTTCAGACGAATCCAGCAAGGCCTTGGAGGGGATACAGCCGGCGTTCAGGCAGGTCCCGCCCAGGGCGGGTTTGCCGCTCTTGCCGATATATTCATCCACCAACGCGGTGGACATGCCCAATTGCGCGCAGCGGATCGCGGCCACATAGCCAGCCGGGCCGCCACCGATTACGATTACATCATATGCGTCCATAATGTCTCCTCCTATCCGGTATGTTCAGGGACCGTGCGACCTTACACCTCAAGCAGAATCCGGGCCGGCTCCTCTAGTAGCTGCTTGATCGTGACCAGAAATTGTACGGCTTCGCGTCCGTCGATAATGCGGTGGTCGTAGGAAAGCGCGGTATACATCATTGGGCGTATCACCACCTGTCCCGCTTCGGCTACAGGCCGCTGTTGGATTTGGTGCATGCCCAATATCGCGCTTTGGGGGGGATTCAAAATCGGCGTCGACAAAAGCGATCCAAAAATTCCGCCATTGGTAATGCTGAAGGTGCCGCCGGTCAGGTCCTCCATGGTTAACTGCCCATCGCGGGCCCGTTGCGCATACGCGGCAATCTTCTGTTCGATGGCCGCATAGCTGAGCTGGTCTGCATCGCGAATAATCGGTACGACCAGGCCGCGCTCGGTACTAACCGCAACGCCAATGTCGTAGTAGCCATGGTAAATGATGTCGCTGCCGTCAAGGGTGGCGTTGACCACGGGAAACTGGCGCAGGGCTTGTACCGCCGCTTTGACGAAGAACGACATGAAACCAAGCTTCACGCCGTGGGCCTTTTCGAAGGTCGACTTATGCCGCGCCCGCAGGTCCATCACCGGCTGCAGGTTCACTTCATTAAACGTGGTGAGAATCGCGGCGGTACGCTGTGCTTCCACCAGGCGCTCGGCGATGCGCGCCCGGATCCGTGTCATGGCCACGCGCTTTTCCGGACGTTCGCTGGCCGAGGCTGCCGGCGTCTGCCCGGCCTGACGGCTACCCGGCGGCGGTCCCGGTTCGGGACCGGCTTCAACCGGGCGGGACGGTTCGGAGGAGGCGGTCTCGGATTCTGCCTCCGCTTCGGTGTCCTCCTCCAAATGCCGCATCACATCGGCCTTGGTAATCATGCCGCCCCGGCCACTGCCGGTGATCTTTTCCGGGTCAAGATCGTGTTCTTCAATCAGGCGGCGCACGACGGGACTGGTCTTCTTCGGGGTACCGGAAGACGCCTCCTCGTCAGAGCCATCCTTTGCATCTTCGGCTGCTGGCTCAGAATCATCCTCCTCCTTTTGGGGGGCCGGAGTCGCTGGTTTGGC
>SKLK01000177.1 GCA_007123265.1 Kiritimatiellia bacterium | reverse complement strand
TAAGATAATCACTCTTCGTCCCCCATAATCGCTCAGGCCAACTGATAAAATGTCGATTGGACCATCTCGCATTGCTAAACCCATCTCCAATTACTACCGTCCTGAAATTCTTCCAGCCCGCTGTCAAAGCCTGGCGCTCGACTTTTGGCACGACCACCGAATGAGGCGTCTTGATCCCCCAATGTCCGCTGGTTAACGCCTCCTCATATAGATTTAGAACGCACCATTCGTCTACGATTACGCGAATAGAGGAAGTAGACCACACGATCTCTATCGACATACCCGCTTGCAAATTCAGTGCCAGATGATGCAGGTAGACACAAACACCATCCTGTACACGATCCAGACGCATCACCCTTTCTCCGCCTAAAAAAGTTAACGCGTAATGACACCCTACACCGGCAAATCCGAAGACAAAGGACCACGAAGTCTTCTCCATAGGCGGGAGCAGAAAGGAGTAATGTACCCCCTCCTCTGATGTATCGAAGTCCGCGCTTAGTGCAAACCCAGGGCCGTACAGGATATTGTTCTGAACCTGCGCGCCTTTGATTAACAGCTCAAGCTGACCATTTTCAGTATTCATTACTCACCATCTATGGAGCTATTATGGATATACCCCATAATCTGTCCGGCTACAGTAGATGCCAGACATTCACCACGCCATGAGGTGGCAATACGCTGTGGATCACGTACCGATTTTCCCCACGCGGTAATCTCTGTATTCAGTGCCTGAACCATACCCTGCACTGAATATCGCTGCGCCAATGTGCCAGAATTTTGACTGATAAAATGCTGGAAAGAGAATATATGGGCTGAGCCAACCACCGAGCATCCCTCACACAATGCCTCCGCTGCGGCAATATTAAAACTTTCGCTACGTGAGGGAGCAAAAAATATCTGACTGGAGGCATACTCTGGTTGCAAGGCCTCATTTGAGACTACTCCGCGAATATGAATGCGATCTGCAACCTGCGAATCGGCACCGCGCAGCCCATTTCGGCACGCCTCTTCACCCGCCCCAAACAGATGTGCCTCGTACTTGGGATGCTCCGCCAAGACCCGCAGCAGTGACCGCATCAGCAAGGGGGTATTTTTTTGATAACTATTCCAACGGCCCACAGCAATAATCTTACGTTTCTTCGCATAGGTCGCTCGAGAAGTCTTTCCGCAATTCACGGGATGCGGAGCGTAGACCACGCGCCCAGCCAACTCGCCGCCGCCGTAGCGATACAACAAGTTTCGCAAGGCACGCACACCAAGCGGCGTTTCATTGAGAATTACATCCGCATAGGTCATATGCTCAACCACTTTACGGACCAGATACCCAGGGTGATATCCGACAACCGTGCGGATCATGCTCTGCACCAAAGCATGCGGAGCACTTTTTCCTCGATAACGCGGCACCAGATAATTTCGATAGAGGACTTCCCAAGGGGTCGACTGCCATTGGCTGTACGGGCTGCCACTATCACACCGCAGGATCAACTTCGCCCCACTCTCTTTGATGGCTCTCGCGACCGGGGTGAAACGAGGTAGCGCCCAAGATCCCAAGACGACCCCATCCAGCTCATGCGCGCGCCACCAGTCGGCATCGCTCATACAGTCCAGATCGGTGCGAATGATATCGGGATGTTTCTTTGCCGATGGCCCATCCGGCATGACCACCATGCTCTCTGCTCCGCGGGCTCGCAACGCGTGACAGGTGAGCCCCATATCGCGCGTAAAAAAAACGGAATCGGGCAAGTGTGACGGCAGAAATGCGCGCGGTGTGCTGGTATATATTTTCAATCCCATACGCGATCTTTCAGCTCTGTTTAAATGGACCATACCGGTTCATGACCTGCCAGTATGCCAGCATCAAAAGAAGGCCCACGAATCCTGACGCAAGCAACCGCGCCCATTCAGGCCCGCCAAGTTGCTGGATTCCCCACAATGGGGCCGCGACAACTATCCCCCCAACGAGCGGGAATAACAATACACGGCACTGAGCGAAGAGGGTTACGTCACTGATTTTTCCGACTGCCGGAATAATCAGCAAGCAACTGACCGCCCGACCAATAATATCTCCTATGACCATCCCCTGCGCGCCCCAAGACATACCGGCGAGTACGCCCGTTACCTGACACAAAGCACAGGTCATGTTATGCCGGAAATAATTGCGCGTTCGTCCTTTCGCTCGCAACAACTCTGCATTCGCCGTAAAAACGATATAGATCATGAACGCCACACAACTCGCTTGCATGAACCAGACGCTGGGCAACCACTGGTCACCTAACAAAACCCGAACCACATTTTCAGCACAGACCGCCAGCCCCATCAGTAGCATGAAGTAGGTGGCCGATGACACGCTGAGAAATCGCAGAAACAATTGGGCAAAGGCTGGCTCGTCCGCTTGCAGTCTCGCTAAAGCAGGAAAATTACTGCGCCCAAATAAATTAACCAACGAGTAGGCCAGATTTTGCGGAATAATTTTTCCCCGATCAAAAAAACCAAGCATTGTCGCTGATATGCGGGTTACCATCAGCACGTTGATCAGCTGGGCGCAAGCTAATCGAACGACTTGGGAGGAAACCACCGGCAAGCCAAAGGCATAAAGATCGCGAATATCAATCCAGCGCGGTAGTCCTCTAGGCCGATATGGAACTACACTCCATAATAATACGGCCCGCATAACGGAGAGCACCAGTTGCTGCCCGATCAGCGACCAGACGCCATAGCCCAAAATCGCCATGGCAACCCCAACCACACAACCAGTGGTGATCGCAACGATTGAAATCAGCGAAACCGTTCGAAACCGCAGCTCGCGAATCAGCCACGTCATTTGCACGCGGCCGGCGTTAAAGAGCATCAGCGAAATAGCGAGGGCACTGATGATTCCTCGTAATTCCGGGTATCCAAAGAAACCCGCAATCACACCGGAAACTGAAATCAGGGCCGCGCCACAAATGAACGAGACCGCACCATTGGCCCAAAAGAGTGCGGCATATTCGCGATCGCCGATTTCCGATTTTTGCAGTACCCGTTGACTGATGCCACCATCGATTAACTGCTGCGCTACGCCCAGGAAAATCGAAACCGATGCGATTAAACCAAAGGCAGCAGGTTCGATCAAACGCGCGAGCACTATGGTGACGATCATCGTCAGACCGCGCTGCGCAAATTGATCCGCTACTCCCCAAAACCAGCCGCGTCGCGCATGCCCAAACAGCGCATCGCCGCCTTCGGTTGGCTTAGTCGGCATGGCCTCCCTTGCGCGACAACAATTGGTCTAACACCGCATTGATCCGCTCTGTCGCTTGCCCAGGATGCCCGACATACCGACGAACGACATTCGCCAGACGATCGGGATCATGTTGCTCAGCGGAACGCACCAATAGGTCGCCGATCTCCTCTACCGACGTAATGCGGGGATACAGGTCCAGCAGGGGCTGCAATACATCGGTCGTCTGAAAACCATTCCGCGGCAAATAGAACAGCATTGGTTTTCCGAGTAACGCGAAATTGATGCAGTGCGACGTATGATCGGTAAGCGCAATATCGGAGGCAATTAGCGCATTCGTCGGCGTCTCTGACGGACGACGCACTCGCACCCGATCCGATTCATATCGGCAGGCGATCTGGCCCCAAGGATGTTTTTCAGCGTAGGCACCCGTCCAAAGGTGAGGATGGAGGGAAATTATTACGTGATACCCTTCTCTCTCTGCCAGCCGATTGCATTCAATCAGTAATGCTTCGCCAAAATCCTCCACCAACGACTCACGATACGTGGACTGCACCAACAAAACACGGTCCGACGGCGCGTAGCCCATGCTTTGGCGGATGGCATCCCGCTGTGCGTTTTGCTCAAGCAGGTCATCCACATGCAGCGAACCGACGACCTCAATCAAGTCCTGCAGCTTTGGATCCCGCTGCGTGACATAGTCGTATTTCAGCGGACTGGCCTCAAGGAACGTGTCATAGCGAAATCCGCCCGAAGAGTCGTAAATATAATTATGGAGATAGGGATACCAGTCGTCGTTGTACCGTTTGAAACCAATGACGCTGTGGTCCGTCATCAATCGTTTCCAAGCGCATACCCCCTCAAAGTGAACCGGCTCCGCGGCGATTAGAAGCTGCCACTCTAACTCGACCGAGACAAGCGCGGGCAGATACGTGTACCCATCCGCCTCGGCTTTCTGTTTAACATCGCGTAATAGACGAAGACAGGCGACTTGGCGCGTTAATGAATAGGAAGGACTGACATATACATCGTATGCATTCTTATGTCGGTAGGCCTGCCATATGCGATCGACATAGGCATACATCAACAAGCTATTGACGCAGAATAAGATTCTCGGCTTTTGCGTGGTCCGCGCACGGTTTAGACTAGACCGATAGCGCCATGCCATACCGCGAGAAGCAATCTGCTCCAAAAGTTTGTTCAACATGGCGATTTAAATAAACTTTCAGCCGTCCGCTTTATCAGCGAGCGCGTCTTGCACGAGTGCTTCCAGATCTGCGTCGTCCACGGAATAGCCGAAGTTATCACTGCGACCCACGGTCCGCATTTCCGGGACGAGGGCGAGGATCTGTTCCTCGGTGGCATAAGCACATATCCGTCGGCCGACCTGCACTCGCTTCAAGACCGCTTCAACCTGTGGCATAAACTCTGCGCAATCATTCAAACCGACCTGATCGCGATGCATCAACCACCGCGCGATCGCAGGCAAGGTATAGCTACAGGCCAACCCATGAGGTACATCGTAGTGCAGTGTCAACGGGTAGGACATGCTGTGGGCTAACGCAGTGCGGGTCTGGCTGATGGCCAGTCCAGCGAGCACACTACCTATCTGAAGGTTCGCACGAGCCCTCACGTCGGCTGGCGTTTTCAACACCTCAGGTAATGCCCGCAAGCTATGCGCCAGACTGGCTGAAGCCCAACACACACTCAACGGCGTCCGATGCTTGTTCCACAAGGACTCCACTGCATGGGAAATGGCGTCACATGCCGTATAAATGGTTTCATCTTCCGGTAATGTAACGGTTAGCTCCGGATCCAAAATCGCGCAATGCGAAAATAACCGATCATGGGCCAGCGAGTACTTCTTCTTTTCCTTGCCGCCCCAAATTGTGGCAAACGGCGTCACTTCTGCACCGGTACCGGAGGTGGTCGGAATGGCAATCACCGGTATGTGTGACATCCACGGCGAGGCTTGCTGGTCACGGAAAGAAGCCTGCAGCGGACGTTCGACTTCGTGGGGTATCGTAACACTCAACGCTTTCGCTGTATCCAACACACTGCCGCCGCCCAACGCGACAATGTGGGCGGGCTGATGTGTACGACATCGAATCGTCAGCTCATCCACATCGTCCAGATCAGGATTCGGTGTGCATTGATCAACGACAGATACTCGTTCCGAACCAAGCAGTTTTTGGACGCGCTCCGTGACGCCGCGGCGCGTAAATCCTGCACTCGTGACCAGCAGAATTCGCCCCTCTGAACAGTGCGCGGGTAGCTCATTGAGTTTGCCCGGCCCATGTATGATCGGGACAGGATTATAGTGCTTCCACGCACTCACTCGGCGTCCCCCCGCACGTGCCGCATAAAGGCTTCCTTGTTCTGAATGGGTGTACTGGTTGGGCGGCCTAAGTCGTCACGCGACCCGGTTTTAATACGTATTTCAAACAATATCGGGCCATCCAAATTCCGCAACGAGGGCCAGACCGATGCAATTTCTTCAACGGTTTCTGCCCGGAAATAGCCTGTGTAACCACAGGATCGAGCGACCCGCTCAAAGTCCACTTGATCACCCACGGTCGGTTGGCCACCGACCGATTCGTGCGCTGCATTGTTTAAAAGAACATGTACCAGATTCTTCGGCTTCAACGATCCGATCACGGGCCACGCCCCAAGATGCATCAACGATGATCCATCGCCATCCAGGCACACAACGCGACGCGACGTCTGGCCCAACGCTACGCCGAGCGCAATGGACGCGGTATGCCCCATACCACCGACCGTTAAAAAATCGCGTGGTGACTCCCCGCGTGCTTTGCGCAACTCGAATAGTTCGCGCGACGTCTTTCCCGTTGTAGAAACCAAAATATCCGATGTTTCACCAGACTCCAGCAGACAGCGTAACGCATCCTCACGGCTCAGTGTTCCGAAGGCCAATTGCTGTCGCTGACTTTTGTGGGCCGCAAATGCATTTTTGCGTACCAACAAAGCCACTGGCGCCATGCGCTCGCGTAACGCCTGCGCGACCTCCGGCATCATCGCATCCAAATCGGTATCGGCATGAACTTCCCAATACGGAATATCCAGCAGCTCTAATTGCGTCGGTGTAATCCGACCTTGCTTGATATGTTGGGGCTCGTCAGCCACTCCGGGCTCGCCGCGCCATCCCACAATCAGACACATCGGGATGCTATACACTTCGGCATCCGTCAAAGACGTCAATGGGTTGACCGTATTGCCTAGCCCCGAATTTTGCAGATAGACCGCTCCCACACGTCCGGTAGCCAAATGATAACCGGTAGCCAAAGCCACGGCATTTCCTTCATTGGCTGTGATTACGTGCCGACCAGCCTCGGCATGGTCCTCGACATAGGCACAGAACGACTTCAACAACGAATCCGGCACACCGGCATAGAAGTCGATATCGATGCGATCCAACGCCGCGAATAAATCAGCGGGGGAAATCATCAACGTGTTCCTGGGATAAGATCCAGGACCTCTTTAATCGGCAGCATATCCGCATCGGCCTCGGCCGAGCGGTGATGCGTCAAAATCGATGTGGCTGTCTTCATCATGGCCGGATACGCACTGCGTAACAGTTGATTGGCGTAAATCACGATATTTACTCCATGTTCCGCCAACTCCTCTTCCGTTACCCTGTTGTAGCTAGACGGGACCGCGACCAAGGTTTTGCGTTCTGGTAATTTATTGTAGCGAGCGCAAAACTCGAACACCTCGTCTGGCGACTTCTCACGACTGTGAATCATAATCCCGTCGGCCCCGGCGCTCAAAAACGCCTCGGCGCGCTCAATAGCATCATCGATACCACGGCCCAAAATCAGACTTTCAATCCGTGCAATGATCATGAAGTCATTGGTCGCCTGCGCTTTTTTGCCCAGTTGTATTTTATGCGAGAAGTTTTCAATGCTGTCCTGAGTCTGCTCCACCTCTGTCCCAAACAAGGAGTTTTTCTTCAGGCCCGTTTTATCTTCAATGATGACAGCGGAAATACCCAATCGCTCGAGGGTACGCACCGTAAACACAAAATGTTCCGGCCGCCCACCGGTATCGCCATCATAAATGATCGGCTTTGTGGTCACCTCAAGGACATCATTCAGTGTTGTGATGCGGGAGGTAACATCCACGGCTTCAATATCCGGTTTGCCCCGGCTGACGGCATCGGTCAGACTGCTGGCCCACATGCCGTCAAATTCCCGGCGCCCGTCCGGTGTATCCACCACCAGCTTTTCCGTCACTAAACCACTCAGGCCACTGTGTACATCCATGAACCGGACAATATCTTTGGCATTTAAGAGGCGTCTTAACGATTTTAACCGGACATCCGGCGTCGTCCCAACCTCCTTCATCGCGCCGTGCAACTGAGTAGAAGAAATACCTTTGGTGTAGGGCACTTCGACAAGCTCTCCGCCCCACTGAGCCAGCGCATCGATCACCCGCTGTCGAGTTTTTCGCTGAACGCCCGTCTTCCAATCATCACCATGCACCACGATATCCGGCTTCAGCTCCTCTAAATTCGGCACATAATCCAGCGTCTTTTGCGGCACCACTCGTGAGACATATTTTAAGCTTTCCACCACAGACTTCCGCTGATCGAACGTCATGTAGGGAACTCGCTTGTAACTTGCGATGGCTTCGTCCGTCAGCAAGCCCACCACAACGTCGCCGAGTTCAGCCGCCCGTTTGAGAATGTTCAGGTGACCGGGATGCACCAAGTCAGCGCTCATGCCCACGTAAACTGTTTTAGCCTTCATCTATTTCCCTGTTCTTCTTTGTTGTCTTGGTCGCGCACATACAGCACGTCGAACTGTAGCATTCGTCCGGAGCTTCGATCGGCATAGCCACCCCATACGGCGTACAAGCCAAAATCTTTTGCCTCAAGTCGATGCATAAGTTCACTATGCAGCACTTGTCCGTCATACAGGGGCACAGTGGAACACTCGCACTGCACCGCAGCGACACGAGACTCGACACCTGTAGCTCCGTCCAACACGCGATCTTCGTAGCCTTGCACGTCCAGCTTGAGTAGAAAGTACTCGTTGGGCCCCACGGACCACTCGTCCAGTACGCTATCCAAGCGCCGCACCGGCACCGTCTCCTGCGCCTCATATACAGAGTCCGGAGCGGATTCCTCATGCGCAGGCAACATATCCAAGATGGAACTGCTCACCGTATTGCGCGACCGATTAATCGGGAGCTCGCCATCTTCCGCGCCTAAGGCCATTCGCGCGGCAACCTGCCAGTCTGAGTCGTTGGCAGCCACGTCTTGCAATTGGCGATGTGCATCGGCCAGTGGCTCCACAGAAATGATGCGGCCAGTGTACCCTTCCGCTCTGAGCAGCTGTCCGAACTGCCCAGTATTCGCCCCCACATCAATGACCAAGTTGATATCTTGCTGTTTGAGGATATGCGCCACCAACGTCTCGATCGAGTCTGAGGGCCGATACTTGCGCACGTCGTAGCCCATCGCGCGGACGATCTTCTTAATCCAGGTTTTCACTTAAAAGTAGCCGTCCTTCTTCTTCTCTTCCATGCTGGCGGCACCGTCGTAGTCGATCACGCGCCCTTGCCGCTCCGATTGCGTGGCCAAAATCATTTCCTCGACAATCTTCTCAATCGTGTCCGCCTCGGATTCGATCGCGCCGGTCAAGGGATAACACCCCAACGTCCGGAACCGTACTTTCTTCAGCTCGGGTTGCTCGCCCGGTTCCAGCGGCAGCCGATCGTCATCCACCATGATCCAGGTGCCGCTGCGGCGGACGACCGGTCGTTCCTTGGCAAAGTACAATGGCACCACAGGAATCTGCTCGCGCATGATGTACAGCCAGATATCCAACTCGGTCCAGTTCGAGAGCGGGAAAACGCGAATCGATTCCCCCTTGTTAATGCGCCCGTTGTACAAGTTCCACAGCTCGGGCCGCTGATTTTTTGGATCCCACTGATGAAACCGGTTGCGGAAACTGAAGACCCGTTCCTTCGCCCGCGACTTCTCCTCATCGCGACGGGCACCCCCAAACGCTGCATCGAAACCATGATGATTCAGCGCCTGCTTCAACGCCTCGGTCTTCATGATATGCGTGTGCTTTTCGGAACCGTGATCAATCGGATTAATTCCTTGCGCCCGCCCATCCGGATTCGTCCACACCAGCAACTCAAAGCCGACTTCCGCGGCGATACGAGAACGGAATTCGATCATTTCCCGAAACTTCCATAAGGTATCGACATGCATCAGCGGAAACGGGATGGGGCCGGGATAGAACGCCTTTTCCGCCAACCGCACCATCACCGACGAGTCCTTGCCGATGGAATACAACATCACCGGCTTCTCAAATTCAGCCGAGACCTCACGTATAATGTGAATGCTCTCGGCCTCCAACTGCTGCAAATGGGTGGAATGATAACTACTCATGAATACGCTCCATCGCCGGATGAACCACGACGAACCACGGATTTAACAACTCTTCCCGATTATACCGAAGCGGCTCGAGATCAAAGAGCGCCCGCACGCCCTGCGCGGCAAACGCGCGCTGTGCCGCCTCAGCATAAACAATGACCCGGCCACCGGCCGCCTCGACCACCGCCTGGGCGGCGGCGGTATCCCATTCCATTGTCGGCCCCAAGCGCGGATAGATGTGTGCATCGCCCGCAGCCACCAAACACAACTTCAACGCGCTACCGCGCGCGCACGGCTCGATGGCGCGTCCAGTGGACTGCCCCAACTGCGCGATGAAGGCGGCAGTTTCAGCCGATTGATGCGAACGCGACGCCACCACCCGTAACGGCCCGTCACCGATGGGGCCGGGCAACAAGGCGCGACAGCGTTTTCCAACGATTGGAAAATCGGCCCAGAAATTTTCCAACGATTGGAAAAATTCAGCGTTTTCCTTCCAACGATTGGAAAACTCACCCGTTTCGGTTTCCAATGATTGGAACGTCGCTGCCGGCTCTATCCGGAAGGCGCCGACCCCTTGGACCCCGAAATAACAGGTATCGTGTGCCGGTAAATAGACGACACCCAGCACGGGGCACCCGGATTCAATCAGCGCAATGTTTACCGTGAAGTCACCGTTGCGTTTAACAAATTCTTTGGTTCCGTCCAGCGGGTCTACCAGCCAATAACGTGTCCACGTCTTGCGCGTGGCGTAATCGGCCTGCTCGCTTTCCTCCGAAAGGACCGGCCAACCGGTCGCCTGAAGCGCGGCGCAGATGATCTCGTGGGCGGCGCGATCGGCGGCGGTCAACGGCGAGGCATCGGCTTTAAAGTCGACCTCAAAGTCGCGGGCATAAACGGCCATGATCGCTTCGCCGGCGCGGTAGGCGGCGGGCAACGC
>SKLK01000099.1 GCA_007123265.1 Kiritimatiellia bacterium | reverse complement strand
GGTCTGATCCGAGTATCCAGTCTGCGCGGGAAAAACCGTTCGCACTTCATCCAAAGCGCCGCCGAGCGGCGCACTCCAAAGGGGTTGTCCACGTCCTTTTGGACTGCGGCGCTGCGCGCCGCTTTGGACTGACCACCACCCGCCCCACAATCACGCGAAGACAACGCGGTCTGATCCGAATAGCCGCCCTGCGCGGGCAAAACCGTTCGCACATCAAAAGACGTTCCACGGCCGCCTATCTGCGGTCCACTCGATCTCCGTTCCCACAGCCCATTGATCGCGAAGCTCGACCAACCCTGCGGGCGCATGATCCTTCATACGCTCAATCAATTGATCCAGCAACCGGAAGCCAGCCCCTTCCTCATGCTCCAATTCCGGGACACGCTGGAACAAGAGGGCGAGACTTTGGACCAACATGATATCGTCTCCAGCCCACGCCCGCGCCTGCTGCAGATGATCACGGGCGGCATCCAAACGGCCCGCCTGCAACTGCCAAATACCAGCATGGTACTGGGCCCGCGCAAAGCCCATACCGCTCATGGCATGTTGTACCACGGCAAAGGCCTTCTCCCGCTCCCCGCGCTGGCGGTCAATCAGCGCCAAACGAAAATAGGCATCGGCGGCCCCATCAAATGCGCGAGCCCACTCAATCAGTACTTCCTCGGCAGCCTCCAAATCACCGGCCAACAGGTGCTGGGCGGATTGCTGTTCGTAATCGTGCCATCGCTGCGCTTGCTCCACGTCCTGTGCGATCAGCCAACCGAAATCGGTTGGTCGGAGCACCGCCTGCATGGCCTCCGCCATCTCCGCGGCCTCACTAAACTGACCCGCCCGGTGCAGTTCCCCCAACATAAATCGCAGACTCATGACAGCAAAATAACCGTGTTTCCGTTGATAATCGAACAGCACCGACGCCGCCGATTCAGGTCCACCCAAAGCCGCTTGAGCCACAGCCATCAAAGAGCGCGGCCCGCGACGATGCGGGTAGCGATCAATAAAGGGCTGCAACACGTCAATGGCCGCGACATACTGCCGCCATCGCAACAGGTGCGTGGCGTAATGCATGCGGAAATACGTGTCGTCGGGATACGTCTCGATCCGGAGAGCATAGGTCTCGCTCAACGACTCAGGGCCTTGCGCGCGAATCTCAGCATTCAATGCCTCAATTCGGGTTGTCATTGTCCGGACCCGTTCCTCAATACCAGCATGCCGAGAAAACGGGGGGCGCCGAAACCGCGCACGCATTTGTTGCAGTACGCTCATTTCCGCGAAAGCACTGTAGACCAATGTCGACCGCAATGTGGCCTGATCGGCGCGCCCTTTTTCGGGCAACAGGTGACGACCGATTTCCAAGCCTTGGATCGTGTCGGCCCATAGCCTCGCCAACGAGACGGTACCGGCAAAGGAAAAATGAACATGATCAAGGAAGGTCTCGCGATCATCGGGTGTGGCTTGATCACGAAACCATGCGTCTGCATCCGCCAGCGGCAGCGGGGGATCGAAGCCAGCGGCGAGATCCCGGATGATCGCGTTCCCTGCCGCATCGGCGCGAAAGCGAAAGGCGTCCAATTCCAAGGCGCGGTCGAAAAAGGTATCCGCCACATCCGTTGCCCCCTGCGCACGATGGGTCACACCGAGCCAATAGTTCACTTCCGCATGCTCGTTATCGATCGCCCAAGCACGCTCAAACTGGCGCAAGGCACTTGGCCAAGCCCCCACGGCTGCGGCATTGCGCCCGGCCTCGACGGCCTGCCGCCATTGCGCGCGATCGCCCGGCAGCAAGTCCGGTCGATGCATCGGGAGGGAGGGCGGACAATCGGTGCGATTCACCGCTACAGTGCTGAGCACGACTTGTGCACCGGCCCGTTGCGCCGCGCGGATCATGGCCTGTAGATTTCGCTGGTAACGGCGGCGAACCGTATTAAGGCGCGGGTCATCATGGCGCACAGGCTGATCCATGAACAAGCCGACCCCCTCGAACACCTGCTCGTCCCGGTCCTGCGCCAATAAAAACATGACGAATCGCAGGGCTTGGGCCACACGCAATTGCTGCAATCGCGTGGCCCAGCGAATCCCGGCGTCGACCGGTAAAAAGCGGGCGAACACGGTACCGGGACCATAGGGCCCGATAACTTCGTTGTTGCCCACATAAATGATGACCACGTCCGGTTGCAACTTCGGCAGCTCGCGCGCCATGTCGCGCAAGGTGTGTGAATTGATCGCGGTGATCGCGGCGGGGATCACCTCGATCCGTTCTGTCGGCGCTTCCTTTTTCAACGTGTACTCGAGCACCCGCGCCGGCCCGAAATCGGGGATGGGATCGCCTTGCGCGGCCGACTCGCCAATCACAACGACGCGAAACAGGTCGTCCGGCTTCTGTTTGGCCGCAACGAAGGGCACGGGTACCCGAGCCATGGGCGGGGTGAACAATTGATAGGTGTAAAACGGATTCTCCACCCAAACGGGCTCTCCGTCCACTTCAGCCGATAACAGAAAATCCGTGGCATAACCCACATCGGCTATTCGAAACCCGACCTCCAGCAAGATCAGCAGCAGCAACGGCGCCGTCACGGCCAAGGCCAGCCGGGACCCCCACCATCGCCAGCCTCTTGTGTTTGATCTCATGGAGCGGTTTGTTGCATTAACCAGCGTTCCAGTCGATGCCGCCCTGGAAAGGCCGACTGCTGTTGCAGCACCTCTTCCACGACCGGTCGGGCCCGTGCCGGCTGCCCCATTGCGTCCATGGCCTCCAGCAACCCGACCAGGCCATCGAACAGGTAATAGCCGTACGGGGGACCCGTCCGCAAAAGCAGCGCCGCCGCTTGCTCCGGTTGACCGGCTTGGGTATAGACCATGGCGCCCAAGTGATGGCGGGCCGAAAAGCCAAATGCAAACGGCGCCACATGGGTGTCAAAGTGGTGCGCCGCCCGTTCCCACTCACCCAAAACAGCCAGTTTCTGGGTCAATTGCGCAGCATAATACCGGTCGAAGGGATAGTCGGCCATCCGCGCCTGGGCAAGGGTTTCCAATACATCCGCAGGATACGCCTGCATAGCGGCGCTGGCCGATTGAATCGTCGTGGCCAAGCGATCCTTTTGGCGGTCGTTGCCCCACTGCTCCAATAAGGGCGGCCGTTCGCGGCGTTGCCGCATGACCACCGCCTTTTGCCGTTGCGCAAACGGGGTATAAAACAGGCGTTCTTGAAAATCGGCAGGCGAGATATCTGGCACATCCGGCTGCAGCACCCGGGCCAAGGGAACCGCCGCATGATACAAGCCGTTAATCGAAAAATGGACATGATCAACAAAATGTTCGCTATCCGGGCCGTCGGCAAAGTGCCGTTCCAAGTCGACCAATGTCACCGTGTCCGCATACCGCGCGGCGACCTCGCGAATAATGCCATTGATGACCGAGTCCGCCCGCACCCGCTGGGTATCCAAATCGCGCGCCCGCACAAGCATTTCGCGATCCACGTCATCCAGCGCGCCCCGCGCCTGTGCCCATGCGAGGCGATACAACACCTCGGCGTGCGCCTCATCCTGCGCCACTAGCCGCTCGTACAGAGCAAGCGCCTGGTCCCAATCGCCTTGTTCATGAAGTTGTATCGCCTGTTCAAAGGCGACCTGCCAGTCGGCTCTAGAAGTCGGCGAGCGACCATCATTTAAGGCGGAACCTAGCGGGGGAAAGTCGGCCAGATTCACGGCCACGGTACACACGATTACCTGCACCCCGCGCCGCGCCGCTAAACGCATAATCCGGTCCAGATTGTATTCGAACCGCTGGTACACCGCATGCAAGCGGGGGTCTTCCGCCGCGATCTGGCGCGTGGCAAATTTTTCCATACCCTGCCACGTACGACCTTCGGCTGCGCCGGCGCGCGCGGCTTGCAGCACACTAGCCAGACGCCAGCGGGTTAGGCCAACCCGCAAGGCCGTGCGCCGGGGTCCGGCGCCGCCCCCGGTGAACACGGTATCCGGCCCGTACGGCCCGATCACCTCGTTATTCCCCATGTACACCACCAACACATCAACGTCGCGACGCATGAGGTCCCGGGCGATATCCACCACGATCGGCGATGAAATGGCGGTCATGGCCGCGTTGATGCATTCGTACCGCCTGGGTTCACCCGGCCGATTCAACAGCTTGTCCAATGCCCGGGCCAAACTAAACTCGATCACCGGATCACCCATGGCCGCGGATTCACCCAACACCGCCACACGCGTGACATCCGCCGAAGCATTCTGGGAGACGATCAATGGGGCCGGATTACGCGCCACTAGCGGATCAAAAAACCGGTAGCCATAGAAGGGATTGGTGATCCACAAGGCTTGATCGCCGACATGATGGGCGACCAGGAAGGACGTTGGATAGCCCCAACCGAAGGCCCGCGTCCCCATCTCCATCAAGGCAATAAACAGGACAGGTATCAACCCCGCCAGCGCGAGTCGTCCGCCCCAAATCCGGTATGGAATCCGCTTCATGCCGTCCAGTGTGGTGCGGGCAGGATAAAGGGGTCAACTGAATTTAATCGGCGTTGGCAGCATCCCACGATCATCTGTGGCTTCTTTCTGGATGAATGCGAATGGGGCGGCGGGCAGCGTTTTTTAGAGTAGGTATCTAGATAAGGTGATTGGAGTAAGTTGTCACATTCGGATTTTGACCCTCGGATTTCCTGCGCCATTCGGTATTTCGTCCTTCGTCATTTCTATAACTTGCATGTATCAACATAATCATGTACATATATACAAAATACAGATAATGATGTCGAAATCTGCGGAGAATCCATGAGGCAAGACTCTACCCTCCATGTTAAATTGGATAGCGAGACGGATAGGAAAATAAAGGAACTGGCCTACACGCAGGGAAAGAGTAAGGGGCAACTGGTTCGTGAGGCCATTTCAGCTTGCTATCAAACGTCTCTGGAAAACTTGCCGCTGCGACAACAGCAAGCGATTGCCGCCTATCAAGGCGGATTCATTAGTTTAAACCGACTCGCCCGCACCATGGGAATGCACGTTCTTGAACAGCGGCAATGGTTGAAGGAGCATGGCATTGCGGTGCGAACTGCTTTTTCCGAGTCGGACATTGCCAATGCGTAAGCCCTCTATGGCATATTTCTTCGATACGGTGACGCTGAGTAATTTTGCCCTAATCGGCCAGCTTGATCTGTTGATTCAACGATATGGACAACGACTCAAGCTCACACACGAAGTGCTGACCGAATTAGCCGAGGGCATCATTGCTGGTTTTGGCAGCCTACGCACGATCGAGGCGGCTATTGATGACGGACTTATATGCCGAGCCGACCCCTTTGTGCCCCCAGCAAGCCGCAAGACCTACTCTGAATTGTTGCGCGTATTGGGTCCAGGCGAGGCATCGTGCATCATTCAAGCCATCGCCCATGGCGGGGTCGTGGTCTCCGATGACCGGACAGCCCGTCGGCATTGTGCAGAACAAGGCATCCCTGTGACTGGAACCATCGGAATTCTTAAGGCTTGCTGGCAGGACGGCTCCATCACCGCAGATGAAGCCGACGAAATGCTGAGCAAGATGATTGAGGCAGGATTCCACTCCCCAGTTCAAAGTATCGTAGACTTGTAGCGCCGAACGGATTTCGGCACTACGGGAAGTGATGTTGCGAGCGCGTAGCTGTCACGCCGAAGCCTTGCGAAGGCCGATCCGCGTAAGCCGCATTCTTTACTGTGTCGCGGCTCGACAGAGTCTCGCCCTCCCCGATTCAACCCAACCCCTGCTGATCAAAAAAACTCCCCGCCCCACAGCCGTTCAACAAAATCATGTACACTTACGATCATGATCCCGTCGGCCGTAATCCGACTGGTCGGCTCCAGCGATACGACAATCCGGTGCTTGATCGCGCCATGTTCCTCTTGCAATTCACGCAATCCCTTCAAATGCTCCTGACGAACCGTTGAAGAGGACTTGCTTTCTATTGCGCATTCAAGGTCATTGACGATGAAGTCCACTTCGATTCCCGAGCTGAGCCGCCAAAAACTGAACTCTGCGAATCGCTGACGATACGAATTGTAGCAATTCAACTCATGAAACACCCAATTCTCAAATGCTTTCCCAAAGAGCTCTCCTCCGGGAGACACAGATCCCCTTCTGGCCAGGAAATTGACGACTCCCACGTCGCTGAAGTAGAACTTATCCGCCAAAGAAAGGCGTCGCTTGGGTCGTTTACGATAAGGGGGGAGCATACGGGCCAGTAATGTGTCTGAAAGAATTTCGAAGTAGCCACGCACTGTCTCGCGAGAAATCCCTAATTCGCGTGAAATATTGGTGAAATTCACTTGCTCGGTATCCGTCAAGGCCGCAGCCGTCAGAAAACGGGAAAATGGCGGCAAATTTCGCACCAAGCCTTCCTCCATCACCTCCTCCTTCAAATAATCGGCTGTATAAGAGTTCATTCGAGCCCGATAGTTTGATGACTCATAAATTCGCGGCAACGTTCCTTGATTCAGCATTCGAACGAGATCAAAATCTTTCCCCACTTCCGCTGCGGATAACCCATACAATTCATACCTCAGAGCCCGCCCGCCCAACAGGTTTCCGTGTCCGCGCCGCAATTTCCGGGCACTTGACCCACACAAGGCAAAGCGAATTCCTTTTTGCTCATGGAGCCAATGCACCTCATCCAGCAAAGCTGGCACTTTCTGAATCTCATCAATCACGACAAAAGGAACGGGTTTGAGGGCCAACTCTTCCCGGAGCAACGCGGGCCGCATCAAATACCGATGCATCGCGTCAGACTTTAACAAATCGATCCAAAACACAGCCGGGTAGAGATGCCGCAACCACGTGCTTTTGCCACTTTGTCGTGCTCCCCAAATGAAGAAAGTCTCCTCTCCTGGCTTAGGAAGCTCAATCAGTCTCTTGATAAACGCCATGATGGATTGCATATTACACGCAATACGCAATTTGTCAATGCATAATGCATGTCGATAAAAATTCTGGCTATTGAGCGTTCAACTGTCTTCCGTCATTCGGAGTTCGGGTTTCTTTCCGCTCTCCCGGCTCGACAGAGTCTCGCCCTCCCCGATTCATCCCAACTCGGGAGGGCGAGCGTCCCCGCGAGCCGTATTCTTTCCTGTGTCCCGGCTCGACAGAGTCTCGCCCTCCCCAATGCAGCCCAACTCGGGAGGGCGAGCGTCCCCGCGAGCCATCTGCTTTCCTGTGTCACGGCTCGACAGAGTCTCGCCCTCCCCGATTCACCAACGCAATTCGTTCATTTCTCCTTGATATGGCCAGTCATCCGGAGACTCGACCAATCCAGCTTTGACCGAGTTATGCATGCAATACTGCCATTTCTCGGCATAATTCTCATGTCGACGTAAACGCGTATCCCAATAGCCCACCTGCCACCGCCAGGATGGCTCCTGAGCCGACTGAGTGAATCGCCGCTTCCAAAAGGTAACCCATGTCGTCAAGGACTTGCCAAGATCCACTGGTGAACAAAATAGATGTAGATGGTCAGGCATGAGCATGTAGCGACCCACCATCCAAGCATCTGCCTGCTCCCAAGCCTGCAACAAGCACTGATGCGCCTTTTCGCACGCCAACCAGCCCTTTCGATGCTTGGTGCATACCGACAACCAAACAATGGTCGGCTCATTGAGATAAATATGAACACCGTGCGCTGGACGACGACGTTCGGGAAGATATTCTTTCATGATGAAAATATATTTTATCGTTTTATAAACACGTGGTAAACGAATAAAAGATCCGACGAGGGGTGGCCAACATGTCGCACGAGCAACTCGGGAGGGCGAACGTCCCCGTGAGCCGTCTGCTTTCCTGTGTCGCGACTCGACAGAGTCTCGCCCTCCCCGATCCAGCCCAACACGAGAGGGCACAAGATCAAGGGCTTAACTGAATTTGATCGGCACCGGATAGTTACCGGTAAAACAGGCATCGCAATAGCTGGTCAAGTTCGCCGTGGCCTGCATCACCTCGCGCAATCCGTCGTGGCTGAGGTAGTGCAAGCTATCGGTTTCCAGCTGGTCCCCGATCCGGTCCGGCGTGCGCAGGCGATGGCCAATCAACTGATCGTAGTCGGGGGTGTCGATACCATAATAGCAGGGGTGCGCAAAGATCGGGCTGCTGATACGCAAGTGGACCTCCCGCGCACCGGCTTCGCGCAGGAGCCGGATCAAGCGGCGGCTGGTTGTACCGCGGACAATGGAGTCATCAACCAGCACCACCGAGCGGCCTTCGATGACGTGGCGCACAGGATTGTATTTGATCCGGGCGCGCCAGTCGCGAATGGACTGGGACGGCTCAATGAAGGTGCGGCCGATGTAGTGGTTGCGGATCAGGCCCAACTCGTACGGGATGCCCGAAGCATCAGCATACCCCAGGGCCGCCGCATTGCTGGAGTCCGGCGCATTGATGACGATATCGGCCTGAGCCGGACATTCTTCGGCCAGTTTACGGCCCAAGGCCCGCCGAATTTCAAGGATAGACCGATCCTGAAACAAACTATCGGGACGACTAAAATAGATTAATTCGAACACACAGAAGTGACTCCTCTGTGGCGGGGCGAAACGGTGCGAAACGACGCCGTTCCGGCTGATTACCACGATTTCGCCGGGTTCGACATCGCGAATGAAACGAGCGCCCATCAAATCCAGCGCGCACGTCTCCGAGGCCAATACATACGAGTCCTCCTTGCGCCCGAGACACAGGGGCCGGAACCCGTTCGGATCGCGGACCCCCACCACTTGGTCGCGATGCAGCAGCACCAGCGAGAAGGCGCCCTGAATCTGCTGCACGGCATGGACCAACCGGTCCATGAAACTGGTCCGCGCATGGGTGGCCATCAAGTGAAAGACCACCTCGGTATCCGACGATGTTTGGAAGATGGCTCCGTGCTCCTCCAATTGCTGCTGCAACGTGGCGGCATTGGTCAATTGTCCATTATGCGCGATGGCCACTTCGCCCACAGCCAAGTGCGCGTGGAGGGGTTGCACGTTGCGCATCGCGCCACCGCCGGCGGTGCTGTACCGGGTGTGCCCAATCGCATAGTTGCCGATCAATTTGTTTTTGACCGTGTCCGCATCAAAGACGTCGACCACTTTCCCCTGCCCCTTATGCAGGCGGATGTGGTCCCCGTCCGATACCGCGATGCCGGCCCCTTCCTGGCCCCGATGCTGAATCGCATAGAGTCCGGCATAGGCCAAGTGCGCAGCATCCGGTCCGTTCCATACGCCAATGACGCCACATTTATCCTGCAACATAGCTGTCCTTTTGCGCCGGGCCCCAGCGTGGACCGGCGACTTGATTAGATCGGGATTGCATCCGCCCAAAAGGGTTCCAAGGAGGCCGCCGCCCATTCCGCGTCGGGGACCCAATCGACGAATCCCCCTTGCGGCAAGCGCAGGTGGCCATCCCCTTCCTCAACCGTTGCCCAGCGACGCCCTCCCCAAGCAAGCAACTGTTCTTCTACGGTCGGATCCAAGCTGTTCGGCAGGAACACCATGTAGTGCATGGGGCCCTCACCAAACAAGTCCTCGATGATCGCGTCGGCCCATTCCGGCGCGATCACTACATCGCGATCGGGGCGGGCAAACTGTTCCAGCAAGCGTTTATACAGTCCCCCCTTGCCAATGGCGCGAACCATGACGGAACGTCCATGCGCTTGCAACAGTGTCAACAGGTGGCGGGCCAGTACCTGTTCGGCCTCGAAATCGATCGGCGGAATGCGCGCCCCGAACAATGCGCCTTGTGCCTGCAATAGCCATTGGTGGTAGATCTCCCCGGCCCGCACGTCGGGTGTGCCGAACGTATATAGGCTGCCGGTCTCGCCCGCGTAACGGAAATGGTCCGGACCCAACACACTCTTGCCAACCAAGACGAAGACTGGTGTGGGGGCAATGGCGCCGACATCGGACTCGTTATAAAAACTCACATTGCCCCCCGTCACTGGCACCTGCCAGGCCTCGCACCATTCGCCCATAGCCAACGTGGTACCGCCAAAGTCCAGCATCGTTTCCTCGCGTTCCGGGGAGGGAAAGTTCAAGCAGTTGCTCAAGCCGAGCGGATACGCGCCTGCGGCAATACATTGGCGGGCGGCCCCAGCCAACACCGCGCGGGTACCCTGATACGCATGTAACAAGGTCCACGGGCTGCGGGAATAAACAGACACCGCCACCGCCTGCTGACTTTCCGGTTCCCACATTAACGTGTGAGCGTCGCCGGGACCGCCCAGTGTGCGTTGATTGATTTCGTAATCGAATTGCTCGTAAATGTAGCGGGACGACGCCAAGTGCGAGGTGCGGCGATAAGTGGCCAATAGCTGAGTCAGGTCCGGCTGATGCTGCGGCGCAGCGGGGTTGGGCGGCGCGGCCGCCAGGCCGGCCGTGCGCACGGAGGGGGCGGGCATTCGCCGCCCCTGACGCAGCCGATCCGGAGTCAAATGGGTATAGTCCTCCACGGGGCAGCCATCCACCAACAACGCCAATGGCGCAGCCGCCACCTCCTGTCCCTGAAAGGTAACGACCATCTTGGGCTCGGCCTCAATTGTGCCGATCCAGCCGTAATCGAGCGG
>SKLK01000165.1 GCA_007123265.1 Kiritimatiellia bacterium | reverse complement strand
TGAATCCGGCGATCCGCAAGCGGACGCCCTACAAAAGATTCCTATAACCGGACTGTAGGGCCGTCGCTGTTGTCACGCCGTAGGCCCTGCGAAGGCGGATGCGACGTGCCGCAAATAAATCAACACGCCCATAAGGCGGGACTTCGAGTGCGCCTTCATCGGCGAGCCGGGCATCATCATACACCGACTGGATTAAGCGCGGACGGAGCCAGCGAACCCTGGTACACCAATCCCTTACGCGACGGCCACGTGACCCGCCGATCCCCACAGGCGAGCGTGGCCGTGGTCTCGTCGATGGTCAAGGTGAGGCCATCGTCGGGATAACGGTGCCGCCAAATGGTGGCCAAGGTAATAATCTTTTCGGCGCCGTCGCCGCGGGCAAAGTTCCACACCTCGTCCGGTTGCGCCAAGCGCGGGCCATCGTAGATCGAATCGCTAGGCCAGGCGGCCAGACGCTCAATCACCTGATCGTCGCTCAGCTTTTCAGCGCCCGTCAAACACACCGGGTTTCGTTCCAACGCTGCCTTCAGGAACGGGGTCCACTCTATTAACGTCATGTCGCGATAGGCGTAAAAGGCCAAGTCCGCAATCGGATGCGACGTGCGCAACGCGGCCAGCGCATCGATGATCTCGTGCCGGTCCATGTCCGGATCCAGCGCGATCGGAGGCATCGCCTGAAAACTCTTTTCCGCCACCTGATCCGGGAAACGCGGTTCGATCCGGCAGAAATCAATCAGATCCTCCAGAATCTCTTCGCCCTTCGAATTACTGCAGTTGAACTGGTCACGCAGCCGGGCCAGATCGTCCGGGTTACCCAAATTTATGCGGTGTTGCTTGAAGAAGTCCTCGAACAAATTCATCGAAATCCGCCCGGGAATCGGGGCTGTATAATATTCGTCTTCATCAATTTCGCAGAAGAGCTTCTCGCGCGTGTGATCGCTGACGCGATAGGGGCTGCTATGCTCGTATTTGTAGAGCACTTCCGCCGGCAGATAGCGGGTCTTTCCATGACACTCGCCCACGACCTGGAAGCAGGATTGCAACTGGCTTTCCTGGCGCAGGAAACAGGCCACGGTTTCCGCATTGATTTCGGTCACAAGAAACTCCCGCAACCGGCCCTTGAACGTCTCATAGGCCGCCGTATCAATCGTGGCCTCCGGATATACGGAATGAATGTATCCGGTGTTGTGCGCCACAATCGTGATCTGCTCGTTCCGAATGGCGCGTTGGGCCTTGTAGGACAATTCCGTGCCGTTGAACCACATGTTCTTGGTCACAATTCGCCGGTTATTGGTGATGATGCCATCGCGTACATGGACAAAATTTTGCGAGTGCAGCGGGGTCGCAATCAAGAAGATGTCGTCCAGCGGGATCTGCGCTACCACGAACAAAGCGGCGGCATACAACGTGGACAACGACACACATTCGCCGGCGGCCCGTTGATACCCGTCACGAAACTGGAAGGCGTCCATCGCCTCAACCGTTTCCGTCTTCCAATACGGAATGATGTCCGAGGTATACTTATCGAGGCCAAAATGGCGACGGATATCGATATCGAAATAGTATTTATCCCCCTCATACCCGAACAAGGCATTGCTTTGACGCAAGGTGTCCTCGTCGACCCAGCCCCGGAACCGGTCCAGCTCCTGCTCCTTATTCGTCAATCCCCACGTATCGAGATCAAGGTTGAACTCGTACTTGTCCATAATGAACTGCTTAAGGCGAAGGATGCGGCGGTACGGGTTCATCCGCTCGATCCCCTCGAACCAGGGATCATCCCGCCACGCCCAGATGCGGGGCGACATGATATTCGCCAGCATCAAGCTGTACAGCAGTTCAGGAAAAATGAATATCTCCATATCCGACAACGTAATTGCCGAGGAATATTTTTCCGCGTGTCCGTTGGAATGCGTGGGTGGGGCCGATTGCATGATTACCATTGATTAATGTGGATAGAGCCTGTATTTCTCCATGAATTGAGAAGGACTATTAATTCATCACGCTAGCACTATGCAGCGATGAATTCAAACCGCAAATCGCAGCAGGAGATCATGAACGAACCATCCAAACCAACACCCGAAGGCGCACGCGCAGAGCCGGCTGAATCGTTGGTTTTGGATTTGAACTTCGTCCCGGACTGGGCCCGGCAACCGCCGACCAGCGATCCCTACGCACACCCGGCGTCCCGCCACGACGAGCAACGGCGTCCGGACGCCCCCGGCCGCCGTTCCCGCGCTGGCGGCGGCCCGGATCGAGGGTCCCGACGCGACCACGGACGTCCAGCCCGCGCGCCGGGCGACGGACGGCGTCCCCCATCCGGGCGACGCGGATCACCCGGCGCCGGACCACGCCATGCCGGACCCGGACACCACCCGCAGCGGCAGCGCCCGGCAAAGCCGCCCCCGCCGCTCCCCTTGCAAATCACGTTCCTGCCCGAACAAAAGCGATTGGCCACCGTCATTGCCGACATCCGCCTCGCCGGTCATGCCTACCCGCTACCGGAACTTGCGCACCTGTTCCTCAGCCAACCCGACTGGCACGTGGTCAAAATCGAAGTCAACAAACGCCGCGGCGGCGCCTACGTCACCGAGTTGTACCAGTCGCGCCTCGATGGCCAACTATTTCGCACCCGCGAAGCGGCCTTGGCCGCCGCGAGCGAGCGCGCCCTGCAGGACTATTTCGAAACCGAACGACTCGAACGCGATCCGCCCAGCGGACACTTCGTCTGCGTGGCCCGCTGCCGACTCAGCGGCACGTTATTGGGCCCACCGAATTTTCACGGCT